>NZ_JBSIBZ010000072.1:0-55162 GCF_058245575.1 Streptomyces sp. UF-297
AGCGGCCGGGCGCCCCTCATCCGCGTACGGGCCCGGTCAGTCCTTGATCTCGCAGATCACGGCGCCGGAGGTGAGCGAGGAGCCCACCTCGGCGGCCAGGCCCTTGATGGTGCCGGCGCGGTGCGCGTTGATGGGCTGCTCCATCTTCATCGCCTCCAGGACGACCACCAGCTCGCCCTCGGCGACCTGCTGGCCCTCCTCGACGGCGACCTTGACGATGGTGCCCTGCATCGGGGACGCCAGCGCGTCACCGGAGGCCGCGGAGCCGGACTTCTTGGCGGCCTTGCGCTTGGGCTTGGCACCGCCCGCGACCGCGGCGCGGGCCAGCGGCATGCTCAGCGAGGAGGGCAGCGAGACCTCCAGGCGCTTGCCGCCGACCTCGACGACGACCGTCTCGCGGCTGTCGGTCTCGGCCTCATCGGCCTCGGCGACGCCCGCGAAGGCCGGGATGTCGTTGGTGAACTCCGTCTCGATCCAGCGGGTGTGGACCGTGAACGGGTCGGCGGAGCCGGTCAGTTCGGGCGCGAACGCCGGGTCCTTGACCACCGTGCGGTGGAAGGGGATGGCGGTGGCCATGCCCTCGACGGTGAACTCGCCCAGCGCGCGGGCGGCGCGCTGCAGCGCCTGCTCGCGGGTGGCGCCGGTGACGATCAGCTTGGCCAGCAGGGAGTCCCAGGCCGGGCCGATGACCGAGCCGGCCTCCACGCCCGCGTCCAGGCGTACACCCGGACCCGTGGGGGCGTCGAAGCGGGTGACCGTGCCGGGCGCGGGCAGGAAGTTGCGGCCCGGGTCCTCGCCGTTGATGCGGAACTCGAAGGAGTGGCCGCGCACCGCCGGGTCGTCGTAGCCCAGCTCCTCGCCGTCGGCGATGCGGAACATCTCGCGGACCAGGTCGATGCCGGTGACCTCTTCGGTGACCGGGTGCTCGACCTGCAGGCGGGTGTTGACCTCCAGGAAGGAGATCGTGCCGTCCTGGCCGACCAGGAACTCGCAGGTGCCCGCGCCCTGGTAGCCGGCCTCCTTCAGGATCGCCTTGGAGGCGCGGTACAGCTCGGCGTTCTGCTCCGGGGACAGGAACGGCGCCGGGGCCTCCTCGACCAGCTTCTGGTGGCGGCGCTGCAGCGAGCAGTCACGGGTGGAGACGACGACCACGTTGCCGTGGCTGTCGGCCAGGCACTGGGTCTCCACGTGCCGCGGGCGGTCCAGGTAGCGCTCCACGAAGCACTCCCCGCGGCCGAAGGCGGCCACGGCCTCGCGTACCGCGGAGTCGTACAGCTCCGGGACCTCTTCGAGGGTGCGGGCGACCTTCAGGCCTCGGCCGCCGCCGCCGAAGGCCGCCTTGATGGCGATGGGCAGGCCGTGCTCCTCGGCGAAGGCCACGACCTCCTCGGCGCCCGAGACCGGGTCCGGGGTGCCGGCCACCAGGGGCGCACCGGCCCGCTGGGCGATGTGCCGGGCCGCGACCTTGTCGCCGAGGTCGCGGATCGCCTGCGGCGGCGGGCCGATCCAGGTCAGCCCGGCGTCGAGGACGGCCTGGGCGAACTCGGCGTTCTCGGAGAGGAAGCCGTAGCCCGGGTGGATGGCGTCCGCGCCCGAATCGGCGGCGGCCGCAAGGACCTTGGCGATGTCCAGGTAGCTGGTGGCAGGAGTGTCACCGCCCAGGGCGTATGCCTCGTCTGCCGCGCGGACGTGCAGGGCATCCCGGTCAGGGTCGGCGTAGACGGCTACGCTCCCGATCCCGGCGTCCCGGCATGCACGGGCAACGCGGACAGCGATTTCGCCACGGTTGGCGATGAGCACCTTGCGCACGATGGCTCCCTCCTTGAAACAAGGTGAGTTTAGGGACTGGCGACACCGCGTGCCGACCCGTCCCCGGGCGTGAGCTTGCCCACACGGAGCGTGCACCTGACGCGGGTGCGGGACGAAAGTCCCTTGGTATTCCAGGGTAGGCCTGCCGTGCCGGTGCGGTGCGGGCACGGTGGTGTGGCCTAGGTCTCGGCAGCTGTGAGTTCCAGATGCCGACGATTCTTTGTGGAGTCCCTACGAATGGGCGAAGGAAACTTTGCCGTGGCATGCGGCGTACCCCGTCGCCTTCGGCGCCTGCCGCTCCGGTGTGCCGCAGACCTCTTGCCCTCAGTATTACCGGTTAGTAGCGTTCCGATGTCTCTCGTACTCGGGGTAACACCGTGGAAGTGGGTGGGCGCAGTGGCGCGCAGGCCGGTGGCGCTGGTGGCGGCCGTGGTGCTGTTCCTGGAAGCGCTCGGGATCGCGCTGCTCAACTGGATCCTGAGCATCGTCGTGGACCGGCAGCGGATGTCGATGGCGGGCCTGGAGCCCGGCGCGATGTCGGTGGGCGCCTGGGTGGCGGGCATCGTGATCGGCCTGTATCTGCTGCTGTGCGCGCTCGTCCTGCTGCGCACCGGGGTACGCGACCGGGCGCCCGGCGGCTTCGGACGGATCGTGCTGATCACCTGCGCGGTGGTGCACGGCGTGCTCGGCGCGTTCGTCGTGGGGCTGGTGGGCTGGCTCGCGTTCGCGCTGATGATGGTCGTGCTCGGCCTGGTCGTCCTGACCCTGGTGGCGTACGGCCCTCCGGTGCGCGTCCGCGCCTCTTGAGGGGCGCGGGGAACTGCGCGAGCACCCCCACCGGCCCGCGGATTCGAGACCGCGTGCCCGGCCGAGCGCTCAGCTCAGCGCCGCGGCCTCGCCCGCGGCCCGCTGGACGGCCGCCGTCAGCGCGGCGCGGTGGCGGGTGAACTCCTCCAGCGGCAGCGCCGCGGACAGGGCCGTACGGCTCCCCGCCGTGGTGCGCACCGGCGCGGCGACGCACGCCATGCCGTCCACCACCTCCTCGACCTCCACGGCGAAACCCTCCCGGCGCACCCTGCGCAGCTCGGCCTCCAGGCGCTCGGGCGAGGTGATCGTGCGCGCGGTCAGCCGCCGCATCCCGGCCGCGGCCAGGTACTGGCGACGGGCGGCCGGGGACAGCGCGGAGAGCAGCACCTTGCCGTGGGCGGTGGCGTGCGCCGTGGTGTCCCGGCCGGCGCTCAGGACGCCGAAGGGGTCGTGGGCGGTGACGGGGGTGGTGCCGTCCAGCACGGCGATCTCGCCGCCGCGGTAGGTGCTGAAGTACGTCTCGGCGCCGATCGTCCTGCGCAGCCGCAGCAGCAGTTCGTGTACGCCCTCGTCGATGCGCAGCTGCCGCTGGAAGGCGCGGTGCAGGGACGGTACGCGGTGGCCGAGGGTGTAGCCGGCGGGCGTACGGGTCAGGTGCCCGCGCGAGGTCAGCGAGCCCAGCAGCGCGTAGACCGTGGACAGGCCGCAGTCCAGCTGCCGGGCCAGCGCCTTGGCGGTGACCGGGCCCGCCGCGGCGGCGACGGCGTCCAGCAGGTCCAGCGCGCGGTCCACGGACTGCGGCCCCTGCGGGGGCGTCGCGGCTGCGGGGGTCGCGGTCATGGCGCCGTCTGCTCCTTCACGGATCCGCCGTCGGGCGGCTTCCCGTACGGACCCTCCAGAATCGCACATGTGCGGCGTACGCCCCGCGCCGCAGGCCGCTCAGCAGCAGCCCCCGCCCTCGCGGGGATCGGCGTCGCGGCGGTCGGTGCGGCGGTGCTCGAACGCGCGGCGGGTCAGGACCGGCGCCTGGGGGTCGTGGGCGCGGGCACGGGCGACGTAGCGGTCGTAGGCGTGCTCGCCGTTGAACTCGCGTACGTACCAAAGGAGTCGGGACGCGGCGCGGCGCAGGCGGGGCAGCGGGCCCGCCCCGGCGGGGGCGGCGGCCGTCACGCGGCGCCGTCCTCGCCGCGCCCGCCCGTGGCGGCGAGCTCGCGCTGCTTGTCGCGGGCGGCGAACATCCCGGCGGGGGCGTCGAGTTGGGACTCGACGTACTCGCCCTCGCGCAGCGGGAGCGAGCCGCCGTTGCGGACGGCCTTGACGCAGACGACGGCGCACGAGGCCACGATGACCAGGGTGAGGGCGGCGAACGCGATCGAGAGGGTGCCGGTCACGGTGGAATTGTGGACGACGGTGGACATCTGGTCCAGGCTCTTGGCCGGAGCCAGGGTCTTGCCGTCGGCCAACGCGTCGGCGTACTTGGCGCGTTGGGCGAAGAAGCCGATGGCGGGGTTGTCGGAGAAGATCTTCTGCCAGCTGGCCGTCATCGTCACCGCCAGCGCCCACACCATCGGGACGCCGGTGACCCAGGCCCACTTCAGACGCCCCGACTTGACCAGCAGCGTGGTGCAGATCGCCAGCGCGATGGAGGCCAGCAGCTGGTTGGCCGTACCGAAGAGCGGGAAGAGCTGGTTGATGCCGCCCAGCGGGTCGTTCACGCCGACCCACAGGAAGTAGCCCCAGGCCAGGACGACGACGGCGGAGGTGATCCAGATGCCGGGCTTCCAGTCCTTGTCGCGGAAGCGCGGTACGGCGTTGCCGATCATGTCCTGGAGCATGAAGCGGCCCACCCGGGTCGCCGCGTCCACGGCGGTCAGGATGAACAGCGCCTCGAACATGATCGCGAAGTGGTACCAGAACGACATCATGCCGTCGGTCCCGAAGGCCTTGGCGAGGATCAGCGCCATGCCGACCGCGAGGGTGGGCGCCCCGCCCGTACGGGAGACGAGGGACTCCTCGCCGACGGCGTGGGCCCAGGACTGCAGCTGGTCGGGGGTGATGTGGAAGCCGAAGTTCGCCACCGCCTGGGAGGCGGACTCCAGGGAGCTGCCCAGCACGCCCGCGGGGGCGTTCATGGCGTAGTACAGGCCCGGGTCGATGACGCAGGCGGCGACCAGCGCCATGACCGCGACGAAGGACTCCATCAGCATGGAGCCGTAGCCGATCAGCGAGACCTGCGACTCCTTCTCGATCATCTTCGGGGTGGTGCCGGAGGAGATCAGCGCGTGGAAGCCGGACAGGGCGCCGCAGGCGATGGTGATGAACGCGAAGGGGAACAGGCCGCCGGCGAAGACCGGTCCGGTGCCCTCGCGCGCGAAGTGGCTCACCGGGGCGACGGCCAGGTCGGGGTTGGCCAGCAGCACGCCGACCGCCAGCAGGACGATCGTGCCGACCTTCATGAAGGTGGAGAGGTAGTCGCGCGGGGCGAGCAGCATCCACACCGGCAGGACGGAGGCGATGAAGCCGTACGCGACCAGGCAGATGACCAGGGTGCGCGGCGAGAGGACGAAGGCGTCGGCGATCGGGGACTGGGCGATCCAGCGGCCGCCGACGATGGCGGCGAGCAGCAGGACGACACCGATCAGGGAGACCTCGGTGACCTTGCCGGGCCGCAGAAAGCGCAGGTAGAAGCCCATCAGCAGGGCGATCGGGATGGTCATGGCGATGGAGAAGGTGCCCCAGGCGGACTCGGCCAGGGCGTTGACCACGATCATCGCCAGCACCGCGAGAATAATGATCATGATCGCGAACACCGCGATCAGGGCGGCGATCCCGCCGATCCGGCCGATCTCGTCCCGGGCCATCTGCCCCAGCGACTTGCCGTTGCGGCGCATCGAGAAGAACAGGACCACCATGTCCTGCACCGCGCCCGCGAAGATCACCCCGACGATGATCCAGATGGTGCCGGGCAGATATCCCATCTGCGCGGCGAGCACCGGGCCGACCAGGGGGCCTGCCCCGGCGATGGCCGCGAAGTGGTGGCCGAACAGGACCCGGCGGTCGGTGGGGTGGTAGTCCACCCCGTCGTTGAACCGCTCGGCGGGTGTGGCCCTGCGGTCGTCGACCTGGAGGACCTTGCGGGCGATGAAGCGGGCGTAGAAGCGCTGGGCGATCAGATACGAACCGACGGCGGCCGCCACGATCCAGATCGCCGAGACCTTCTCGCCGCGGGACAGGGCGAGCACCGCCCACCCGGCGGCGCCGACCGCCGCCACGGCTATCCAGATCGCGATCCGGACCGGACTCCACCTGTTAGTGCGCACGACGCTGTGCCCTTCCGCTCGCTCCCCCTGATCACGCTGTAAGGGCGATGTTAGCCACGGCTGGCGCGAAATCGATCTCTCGATTGGCTAACTACTGTGCGGCTTGTGGCCATTGAGGCGCAGTACGTCAGATAGCGGGGAAAGCGGAGGTAGTTACTCCGCGGCCGGGGCCGGTGTCGGCGTCCACAGATCGGTGATCGCGGTGCCCAGCTCGGCGAGCAGTGTGCGCAGCAGCGGCAGCGAGAGGCCGATGACATTGCCCGGGTCGCCGTCGATCCCGTCGATGAAGGGCGCGGAGCGGCCGTCCAGGGTGAAGGCGCCCGCGACGTACAGCGGCTCGCCGGAGGCGACGTACGCGGCGATCTCGGCGTCGGTGGGCTCGCCGAAGCGGACGGTGGTGGAGGCGGTCGCCGAGGTCCGCCGTCCGCTCGCGGTGTCGATCACGCAGTGGCCGGTCTGCAGGACGCCCGAGCGGCCGCGCATGGACTTCCAGCGGGCGGTGGCGTCCTCCGCGTCCGCCGGCTTGCCCAGCGCCCGCCCGTCCAGCTCCAGCACCGAGTCACAGCCGATCACCAGCGCGCCCGCGGTCTCGGGCCGTACGGACACCGCCTCGGCCTTCGCCTCGGCCAGCACCCGCGCCAGCTCGGCCGGGCTGTCCGCGCTGATCGCGTCCTCGTCGACACCACTGACGACGACCTCGGGCGCGAGCCCGGCCTGCCGCAGCAGGCCGAGACGGGCGGGGGACTGGGAGGCGAGCACGAGCCGGCGGCCACGGGACTGATCGGTCATGCCCGCCATCGTAAAGGGGCGCCCGGTCCCTACTTCTTGTTGAGGACCGCTTCCATGACGGACTTGGCGATCGGGGCGCCCAGGCGGCCGCCCGCGATGTCCTTGCGGGGGATGTCCATGTCCTTGGGGTCGACGAAGACGGCGACGGCGACCGGCGACTTGCCGTCGGGGCCCTTGGCGTAGGAGACGAACCAGGCGTACGGGCGCTCGTCGTTGACGTCGACGCCGTGCTGCGCGGTGCCGGTCTTGCCGCCGACCGTGACGCCGGGGATCTGCGCCTTCTTCGCGGAGCCGTCGCTGGCGGTGAACTCCATCATCTCCTGCACCTTCTTGGCGGTGGCCTCGGAGACGGCCTGCGGCTTGTCCTTGTGCAGCGGCTCGGGCTGGAACTTCTCCAGTACGGACAGGTCGGGGCCGCGCAGCTCCTCGACCATCTGCGGCTTCATCACCTTGCCGTCGTTGGCCAGGCCCGCGGTCAGCAGGGCCATCTGCAGCGGGGTGGAGGTCAGGCTGCCCTGGCCCATGCCGGTCATCGCGGTCTGCGGCTTGTCGAGCTTGTCGGGGTAGCCGCTGGCGGCCGAGCGCACCGGCGTGAAGAGCTCCTCGTTGAAGCCGAACGCCTCGGCGGTCTGCTTCATCTTGTCCTTGCCGACCTTCAGCGCCGCGTCGAGGAAGACGTTGTTGCACGACCACTGCATGCCGACCTTCATCGACACCTTGTCGCACATCGCGTTGGGGACGTCGTTGCCGATCTTCGTGGTGCTCAGCGGGAGCTGGTAGGGCGCGGCGGCGCCCGAGGAGGCGTTGATGTCGGTGACCGCGCCGGTCTCCAGCGCGGCGGCCGCGGTCAGGATCTTGAAGGTGGAGCCGGGCGGGTAGATCTCGCGGGTGGCGCGGTTGTTCAGCGGCTTGCTCTTGTCCTTGAGCAGGTCGACGTACTTCTGGCTCTCCTTGATGGAGTTGCCCGCGAAGACCGAGGGGTCGTACGAGGGGTAGCTCGCCATGGCGAGGATCTTGCCGGTGCCCGGCTCGATGGCCACGACCGCGCCCTTGGCCTTCTCGCCGAGGTCGGTCAGGCCCTTCCAGGCGGCCTTCTGCGCCTTCTCGTTGATGGTGGTCAGCACATCGCCGCCGCGCGGCTTGTCGCCGGTGAGGATGTCCTTGGCGCGCTTGAGGAAGAGCCGGTCGTCCTTGCCGCTGAGGACCTTGTCGTAGACGCCCTCCAGGAAGATCGGCCCCTGGGCCTGGGAGGAGTAGCCGGTGATCGGGGCGTACATCGGGCCGTCCTTGAACGTCCGCTTGTACTTGAAGTCCGATCCCGTGGTCTCCACGGCGCCGGTGATGGGCTTGTCGCCGACGATGATGTTGCCGCGCGGGTAGGAGTACGCCTCGATCTTCACCCGGCGGTTGTGCTCGTCATTGGCCAGGGAGTCGCTCTGGACGAACTGGACCCAGGTCACCCGCCCCAGCAGGGCGAGGACGAGCACCCCGCAGAAGACGGCTATATGCCTCAGCGGTTTGTTCATCGATCTGCTACTCCCACACTCTCCGTACGCCTGCACCTGCCCCGCACGCTGTCGGCGTGCTCCTGGCACGATACGCAAGACCGAATTGCGCTCTTCGAGAGTGAAAGATGAGATCGCGGCCGTCGCGGTTGCAGCACCCGGCCGTCAGGTGTCACCTGCTGCCCAGCAGCACCATGAGAATCACCACAGCCACGGCCAGCACGATGCCCGCCCGGCGGAGCATCGCCTGGACCTGGCGCAGCTCCTCGGGGGGCTCATCGGGCGGATCGGACCACAGCATGCCTTCGATCCTGAGCCCGGCGCGGCGCCGGCGCCTGAGTACGCGTACTCAAGCCACGGCAAAGGAAGGACTAGTCCGGTGGCCAATACAGCGATCATGGGGTGTTCACCCGGATTTCGGTGACCGTTCAGCGAGTGGACGGTCACGGACAGCGCCGGCCGCCGCTTGGGGAAGGACGGCCGCCGGCGCCGGGTGTGGCCGGAAAGTCACCGTGGCCAGTACGTCGTGCGCCAGGCCCGCGGACCCGGGTGCGGCACCCGGCGGGCCGGGACCGAGGAGGCCGGGTCGGCCCACTCCTGGCCGCGGCCGCCCTGCGGCGCGGCGGCAGCGGCGGCCGCCGCGCGCGCTTGCACCACCGCCAGAGCGGCGGCCAGCTCCTCCGGGGTCGGGTTGCCCCGTACGACCTTGATCATCGTCAATGACCCTTCCTGGCGGGGGTGGAGCGGGCGGCCGGCGGCCCGGCGGCCACCGGCCCCGGCCGGCTACAGCGGGATGTTGCCGTGCTTCTTGGGCGGCAGCGACTCGCGCTTGTTGCGCAGCGTGCGCAGCCCGCGCACGATGTGGCGGCGCGTCTCGGACGGCATGATCACCGCGTCCACATAGCCGCGCTCGGCCGCGATGTAGGGGTTGAGCAGGGTGTCCTCGTAGTCCCTGATCAGCTCCTGGCGCCTGGTCTCCTGCTCGGCGGGGTCCTCGATGGCGGCCAGCGTGCGGCGGTGCAGGATGTTGACCGCGCCCTGCGCGCCCATGACCGCGATCTGCGCCGTCGGCCAGGCGAGGTTCAGGTCCGCGCCCAGGTGCTTGGAGCCCATGACGTCGTACGCGCCGCCGAACGCCTTGCGCGTGATGACGGTGATCAGCGGGACGGTCGCCTCGGCGTAGGCGTAGATCAGTTTGGCGCCGCGGCGGATGATGCCGTCGTACTCCTGGTCCGTGCCCGGCAGGAAGCCCGGCACGTCCACGAAGGTCAGTACCGGGATGTTGTACGCGTCGCAGGTGCGAACGAAACGGGCGGCCTTCTCGCTGGCGTTGATGTCCAGGCAGCCGGCGAACTGCATCGGCTGGTTGGCCACCACGCCCACCGACTGGCCCTCCACCCGGCCGAAGCCGGTCAGGATGTTGGGCGCGAACAGCGCCTGGGTCTCCAGGAATTCGGCGTCGTCCAGCACGTGCTCGATGGCGGTGTGCATGTCGTAGGGCTGGTTCGCCGAGTCCGGGATGAGCGTGTCCAGCTCGCGGTCGGCCTCCGAGGTCTCCAGGTCCGCCTCCTCGGGGAAGGCGGGCGGCTCGGAGAGGTTGTTGGAGGGCAGGTAGGACAGCAGCGCCTTGACGTACTCGATGGCGTCCTTCTCGTCGCCCGCCATGTGGTGCGCCACACCGGAGGTGGTGTTGTGCGTACGGGCGCCGCCCAGCTCCTCGAAGCCCACGTCCTCGCCGGTGACCGTCTTGATGACGTCCGGGCCCGTGATGAACATGTGCGAGGTCTGGTCGACCATGACCGTGAAGTCGGTGATGGCGGGGGAGTAGACGGCGCCGCCCGCGCACGGGCCGACCACCAGGCTGATCTGCGGGATGACGCCCGAGGCGTGGGTGTTGCGGCGGAAGATCTCGCCGTACATCCCCAGCGAGACCACGCCCTCCTGGATGCGGGCGCCGCCGGAGTCGTTGATGCCCACGACCGGGCAGCCGTTCTTCAGCGCGAAGTCCATCACCTTGACGATCTTCTCGCCGAAGACCTCGCCGAGCGCACCGCCGAAGACCGTGAAGTCCTGCGAGAAGACGGCCACGGGACGGCCGTCGACCGTGCCGTACCCGGTGACCACACCGTCGCCGTACGGGCGGGTCTGCTCCAGCCCGAAGTTGGTGGAGCGGTGCCGGGCGAACTCGTCCAGCTCGACGAACGACCCCTCGTCCAGCAGCAGCTCGATCCGCTCACGCGCCGTCAACTTGCCCTTGGCGTGCTGCTTTTCCACCGCGCGGGCCGAGCCGGCGTGCGTGGCCTCTTCGGTACGGCGCTGAAGGTCGGCCAGCTTGCCCGCTGTGGTGTGAATGGTGACTTCCGGCTCGGACATCGGGATGCGGCTCCTGCTCGTCCTGGACTGGTGCTCGTACAAAGGGTGGTACACGAGGTGGTACGGGACTGCGGCATGACTGCTACCGCTTCGTAGCGTATCGGCGGGACTGCTCACAGGCACTGCGTCGTTGGCCACACCTAGGCTGGGGGCCATGACGCCTCAACCTCCCGAAAACCAGGACAAAGAACAGGGCGCGGGCGGGCGCTGGTCCGATCTGGACCGGCCGCCGCTCGGTGCGGCCGGGCTGCGCCGGGCGCTGCTGCGGCCCGGCGCGCTGTGGACCTCCCTGGACGTCGTGCAGCGCACCGGCTCCACCAACACCGACCTGGCGGCGCTCGCGGCCAAGGGCGAGCTGGCCGAGGGAGCGGTGCTCGTCGCCGAGGAGCAGTCGGCGGGGCGGGGACGGCTGGACCGCCGGTGGTCCGCGCCGCCGCGCTCCGGGATCTTCTTCTCCGTCTTCCTGCGGCCCACCTCGCCGGTGGAGCGCTGGGGCTGGCTGCCGCTGCTCGCCGGGGTCGCGGTGGCCGGTGCGCTGGCGCGCAGCGCCGGCGTCGACACCGCGCTGAAGTGGCCCAACGACCTGCTGGTGACGGTCGGCGGCCAGGAGCGCAAGGCCGGCGGCATCCTCGCCGAGCGGGCCGGGGACGGCGTGGTCCTGGGCATCGGCGTCAATGTCTCGCTGCGCGCCGAGGAACTCCCCGTACCCGGCGCCGGTTCGCTCGCGCTGGCCGGGGCGCAGGGCAGGGACCGCGACCCGCTGCTGCGCGCCGTACTGCGCTCGCTAGAGCAGTGGTACGGGCAGTGGCAGGAGGCGGGCGGCGACCCGGCGGCCAGCCGCCTGCAGGAGACGTACGCGGCCGGCTGCGCCACGCTCGGGCGGTCGGTGCGCGCCGAACTCCCCGGCGGGCGGCAGCTGCTCGGCGAGGCGGTGGCCATCGACGGGGACGGGCGGCTGGTGCTGGCCACCGAAGACGGGGTGCAGCAGCCGGTCGGGGCGGGGGACATCGTGCATCTGCGGGCCGCGGAGTAGGGCGCGGGCGGTCGGCTGCCGGGTCGGTCGGGGCCGTAGCGCGGTGCCGCCCGGTCCGCTCGCCCGGGGCCGCCGGTCCGCTCGGCCGGTTGGCCGGGGAAGGGCGGCCGGGTGTCGTCAACCGGCCAGTCGGCGGGTGCCGGTGGGCGGCCGGAGTGGGACCTGTGGGTTCTGTGATGCCTAAAGGGGCTATATGCGCGGGATGTGAGAGTGAGCCAGAGCACACCTGCCGTATCGTTGAGGCGATCCGGCGCGCGGGCGAGGGCAACACCCGCGACGGCCGGGCAGCCGGGCAGCAGGCCAGCCGGACTACGTACGAGCGAGAAGTGATCGGAAGGGCAGTGCGCAGGGATCGGACAGGGGGCGGGCGGTGACCGTCGACGACTCGGGCGCCGCCCCGCGCGGTTCGGGCACCGTCCCACGCGACGCGGAGCCCGACACGGGCGTGACGTCGGCGCGGGCCGGCGGCGAGGGCAGCCGCGCCGACGGCATCGACCGGGGCTACGGCGAGGGCGTCGCGGTCCGCGGCGGTGACGGCGCCGACGGCGGCGGCCACAGCGGCAGCAACGGCGACGGCGCCCACGGGGGCCGCGGCGAGGAGGGCGAGGGCGACGACACCATCGCCATCCGCCTGGAGCAGCTCATCCTGGGCGCCGACCGCCGCTACACCCCCTTCCAGGCCGCGCGCAGCGCCGGCGTCTCCATGGAACTGGCCTCCCGCTTCTGGCGCGCCATGGGCTTCGCCGACATCGGCCAGGTCAAGGCGCTGACCGAGGCCGATGTGCTGGCCCTGCGGCGGCTGGCCGGCCTGGTGGAGGCCGGGCTGCTCAGCGAGGCCATGGCGGTGCAGGTCGCCCGCTCCACGGGCCAGACCACCGCCCGGCTCGCCGACTGGCAGATAGATTCCTTCCTGGAGGGCCTGACCGAGCCCCAGGACTCCGGCCTGACCCGTACGGAGATCACCTATCCGCTCGTGGAGCTGCTGCTGCCCGAGCTGGAGGAGTTCCTGGTCTACGTCTGGCGGCGGCAGCTGGCCGCCGCGACCGGGCGGGTCGTGCAGGCCCAGGACGACGCCGAGATGGTCGACCGGCGCCTGGCCGTCGGCTTCGCCGACCTGGTGGGCTTCACGCGGCTGACCCGGCGCCTGGAGGAAGAGGAACTGGGCGAGCTGGTCGAGGCGTTCGAGACCACGGCCGCCGACCTGGTGGCCGCGCGCGGCGGCCGGCTGATCAAGACGCTGGGCGACGAGGTGCTCTTCGCCGCCGACGACGCGGGGACCGCCGCCGAGATCGGGCTGCGGCTGATCGAGACGATGACCCACGACGAGACCATGCCCGAGCTGCGGGTGGGCATCGCGTTCGGGACGGTCACCACGCGCATGGGCGACGTCTTCGGCACGACCGTGAACCTCGCGAGCCGGCTCACCTCGATAGCGCCCAAGGACACCGTGCTGGTGGACGAGGCGTTCGCGGAGGAGCTGGGGCGTACGGGCGACGCGCCGGTGTCCGAGGCGGAGGCGGTGGCCGCGGAGAAGGCGGCCGCCGAAGGGGGCGGTGACGTCCCGGCGCCCAAGTACCGCTTCGCGCTCCAGCCGATGTGGCAGCGCCCGGTGCGCGGCCTGGGCGTCGTGGAGCCGTGGCTGCTCAGCCGCCGCGGCTGAGCGCCCGCGACCGCAGCGCCTGCCTTGGAGCGCCTGTCGTCGAGCCCCTGTCTTCGAGTGCTGTTCCCGGACCGCGCGGCATGTGAGGCCGTGGGGGGCTCCCGCTGAGCGGTGCGGCGATGCGATGATCCATGCTGCGTCATCGGTGTTATCGGTCGTTAACCGGGAGGGCGGCACGTATGGACGGGCAGCGGTTCGGTGAGTGGGTCGAGGTGCGGCGGCACGACGGGTTCGTGGTCGAGCTGGCGCTGGACCGGCCCAAGTCGATGAACGCGATCAGTACGGACATGGCGCGGGCGCTGACCGAGGCCTGCGCCGCGCTGGCCGAGGACCCGGACGCCCGCGCGGTCGTGCTGACCTCGACCCATGAGCGGGCGTTCTGTGTGGGCGCCGACCTCAAGGAGCGCAACTCCTTCTCGGACGCGGACCTGCGGCGCCAGCGGCCCACGACCCGCGCCGCCTACACGGGCGTGCTGGAGCTGCCGATGCCCACCGTCGCGGCGGTGCACGGCTTCGCCCTGGGCGGCGGGTACGAGCTGGCGCTGGCCTGCGACCTGATCGTGGCGGACGGTACGGCCGTGGTCGGGCTGCCCGAGGTGTCGGTCGGGGTGATCCCCGGCGGCGGGGGCACGCAGCTGCTGCCGCGCCGGGTGGGCGCGGCCAGGGCCGCCGAGCTGATCTTCACCGCGCGGCGGGTGGAGGCAGTCGAGGCACGGGAGTTGGGGCTGGTGGACCAGCTCGTCGCGGCGGGTGAGGCGCGCGCCGAAGGGCTGGCGCTGGCGGGGCGGATCGCGCGCAATTCGCCGGTCGGGCTGCGGGCAGCCAAGCGCGCCATGCGGCTGGGGAACGGGCTGGACCTGCGGGCCGGGCTGGAGCTGGAGGACGGGGCCTGGCGCACCGTGGCCTTCTCCGGGGACCGGGCGGAGGGCGTCGCGGCCTTCAACGAGAAGCGGACGCCCCAGTGGCCGGGTGAGTAGCCGGGACACCCGGCGCGGACATTCCCGTATGTCACGCAGAGTGAGCGTGGCGGGAGGGGGCGAATGGGGCGAAACATTCCTACGCTGTAGTGCAGGGTGTACGCACGGTTACGGAATGTGAGGGTCCGGTGACGGACGAGGGTGATGCGAGGCTGCGGGCCGTGGTGGAGCTGGCGCAGGCGATGGCCGCTGCGCACACCCCGCGCGAGTCGGTGCACGCCGCGGCGGAGGGGGTGCGGCAGGCGCTGGGCGGCTCCTTCGCCGCGATCTCCGCGTGGGAGCGGGATCTGGGGCTGCTGAAGGTCCTGGTCAACGTCGGCGAACTGGCGCCGGGGGAGGAGGAGTTCCCGCGGCGCGAGGCGTATCCGGTCAACGAGTTCCCGGAGATCGTCGGGTTTCTGCACGAGCGGTGGGCCGGGGGCGGCGAGCCCAACGCGTGGGTGGAGACCGCCGAGGGGCCGCTGGACGAGGGGCCGTACAACCACCAGCGGGTGGCCGCGCTCCGGCGCCGCGGCCGGGGGTGCTGCGTGGTGGCGCCGATCGTGCTGCACGGGCGGGCGTGGGGCGAGCTGTATGTGGCCCGGCGGGCGGGGCAGCCGGTCTTCGGGCGGCAGGACGCCGACTTCGCGACGGTGCTGGCGGCGGTCACCGCGGCCGGTATCGCGCAGACCGAGCGCCTCGCCGAGGCGCGGCGCCTGGCGTTCACGGACTCGCTGACGGGCCTGGCCAACCGGCGGGCGGTGGACATAAGGCTGGACGAGGCGCTGGAGGCGCACCGCACGGACGGGGCGGTGGTCAGCCTGGTGGTGTGCGACCTCAACGGGCTGAAGGCGGTGAACGATTCGCACGGCCACGCGGTCGGCGACCGGCTGCTGGAGCGCTTCGGGTCGGTGCTCTCGCTGTGCGGCGCCATGCTGCCGGGCGCGCTGGCGGCGCGGCTGGGCGGGGACGAGTTCTGTCTGCTGGTGGTGGGGCCGCCCGCCGACGAGGTGGTCAAGGTCGCCGGTGAACTGTGCAGGCGGGCAGGGGAGTTGGAGCTGGGGGAGGGGGTCGCGGTGGGGGTGGCCTCCACCGGGGACCCGATCGGGCCCGTACGGTCGGCGCGGCGGCTGTTCCGGCTCGCGGACGCCGCCCAGTACCGCGCCAAGGCCGCCCGGTCGCGCGAGCCGGTGGTCGCCGGGCGGGACGGCGGTCCCGACGACCCGGTCGTACGCCTCGCGGACGCGCCGCAGAGCCGCCCGACGGCCGAACGCCGGCGCTTCCGGAGGTGAACGGCCTTCCCCAGGAGGCGCGCACGAGCGGGGTGACAGGGTAAGGAGTGATCCCCGGATCCAGTGGTGACATCCGTCGATTCAGTCTCTAGGGTGCCTGAATATGGATATGCACACCGTGGTGCTGGGGACGTCCGGCACGACCGCGCAGGATGTCATCGCCGTGGCCCGCGGCGCCGCCCGTATCGAGCTGTCCGATCAGGCCAGGGCCGCCGTCGCCGCCTCCCGCGCCTTCATCGACGACCTCGCCGCCAAGCCCGACCCGGTCTACGGCGTCTCGACCGGCTTCGGCGCGCTGGCCGTGCGGCACATCAGCCCCGATCTGCGCGCCCAGTTGCAGCGCAACATCGTGCGCTCGCACGCGGCCGGGATGGGGCCGCAGGTGGAGCGCGAGGTGGTGCGCGCGCTGATGTTCCTGCGGCTGAAGACGCTGGCCTCGGGGCGTACGGGCGTGCGTCCCCTGGTCGTCGAGACCATGGCCGCCGTGCTCAACGCCGGTATCACCCCGGTCGTGCACGAGTACGGCTCGCTGGGCTGCTCCGGCGACCTGGCGCCGCTCTCGCACTGCGCGCTGACCTTGATGGGCGAGGGCGCGGCCGAGGGCCCCGACGGGGTCGTACGGCCCGCGGGGGAGCTGCTGGCCGAGCACGGCATCACACCGGTCGAGCTGCGCGAGAAGGAGGGCCTGGCGCTGCTGAACGGCACCGACGGCATGCTCGGCATGCTCGTCATGGCCTGTGCCGACCTCGCGCGCCTCTACACCTCCGCCGACATCACCGCGGCGCTCTCGCTGGAGGCGCTGCTGGGTACGGACAAGGTGCTCGCGCCCGAGCTGCACGCCATCCGCCCGCACCCGGGCCAGGCCGCCGCTGCCGCCAACATGCTGAAGGTGCTGGCCGGTTCGGGCCTGACCGGCCACCACCAGGACGACGCGCCGCGGGTCCAGGACGCGTACTCGATCCGCTGCGCCCCGCAGGTGGCGGGCGCGGGCCGGGACACCCTTGAGCACGCGCGGCTGGTCGCCGACCGCGAGCTGGCCGCCGCGGTGGACAACCCGGTGGTGCTGCCCGACGGCCGGGTGGAGTCCAACGGCAACTTCCACGGCGCCCCCGTCGCCTACGTACTGGACTTCCTCGCGGTCGCCGCGGCCGACCTCGCCTCCATCGCGGAGCGGCGCACCGACCGGCTGCTGGACAAGAACCGCTCGCACGGGCTGCCCGCCTTCCTGGCCGGGGACCCCGGAGTGGACTCCGGGCTGATGATCGCCCAGTACACGCAGGCCGCGCTGGTCAGCGAGATGAAGCGGCTGGCGGCCCCGGCGTCGGTGGACTCCATCCCGTCCTCGGCGATGCAGGAGGACCATGTCTCCATGGGCTGGTCGGCGGCGCGCAAGCTGCGCACGGCCGTGGACAACCTGACGCGGGTGCTCGCCGTGGAGATGTACGCCGCGACCCGGGCCCTGGAGATGCGCGAGGGCCTCACGCCCGCGCCCGCCTCGCGCGCGGTGCTGGAGGCCGTGCGGGCGGCGGGGGTGCAGGGGCCGGGCGAGGACCGCTTCCTGGCGCCGGACCTGGAGGCCGCGTACGGATTCCTGAAGGCCGGGACGTTGGTCGAGGCGGTCCAGGAGGTCACCGGCGAGCTGGCCTGAGCCGGGAGGCGGGGGAGTCAACTGGCGGACGGGCGTGGGTTTTGATGGCCCGTCCGCCAGTCGTAGCGCCTACGAAGTGGTGCCGCGGGTGCGGCGTACGGAGTAGCTGACCAGGCCCGCGCCCAGGGCGAGGAAGGCGGCGCCGCCCATGACGTACGGGGTGGTGTCCACGGCGCCGGTGTCGGCCAGCGAGAGGTCCGCCGGGCGCTCGCCGGGGGCGGCGTTCTCGGCGGCCTTCGCGGCGCGGGCGGCCTGGGCGGCACGGGTCTGCGGGGCCGCGGAGCCCTCCTCCTCGACGGTGGCGTTCGCGGAGGGGACGAACCACAAGGCGAGCAACACCGATCCCGCGGCAGCGGCGGTCAGTACTGGTCGACGCGCGGTCACTGAACGATCCCCCTTGTGGGCTGGGCGAATTGGCCGTCGAGGGCAGATGTTAGTAACAGCCGCGGGTCGTGGGGAAGCCAGGCTCCGCAGTGCCTACGCTCCGTGCCATGAGCAATGGTGAGACATCACGCTTTGTCCGTCTCCACGTCGAACTGGTGCTGGAGGTCGCGGACCCGGCACAGCTGACCGGCGCGGCGCTCGACCACATCAGCGGCGATACGTTCATGCCCGACCAGGAGCGCCAGCATGCGCAGAGCGCGGTCAAGGAGGAGCCGGCCGAGGCGCTGGCGTATCTCGTGGACCCCTTCGACCTGGTGAACACGGTGCCGGGGGTCGAGCTGGCCCAGGCGTCCTGGAGCAGCGAGGAGACCGACTACGACCCCGAGGCTGATTGGGACGCTGCGGAATGGGAACTGGAGGACGACACTGGAAAAGGCGGGGGCGGGAGTGACGGGAGCGAAAAGGGCGACTGAGCGGCCGGTGATCACGACCGGCTGAGCCAGGGGTGACCGCGGCCGGCCGAGCGGCCGGCGCGGTGACCGCGGACCCTATGCCCCCCGACCTCCGGATGTGCCGCACGGCATCCCGGGGGTCGCGTGGTGTTCCCCACATTTTCCCCGGGTGTGGAACGGACGAAAGGGAACAGACGTTCATAAGGCGTCGGCCGGGAGAGCCGGGGCCCGCGAGAGGCCCGGGACCCGGGGGCCGTGCGGGCCGTGGCCCGCCGGCCGGCTCGGGGACTGTGGCGTTCGGTAGCAATGGAGAAGCGTGTGATGACGGACAGCAAGCGCCGGAAGGGGCTCATAGCCACCGCCGCACTGCTCGGCGGCGTACTGACGCTGGCGGCGTGCGGCGGCGGTGACGGCGGCGGCGACGCGGGCCGCGACAAGACCAAGCAGGTCGACGAGGCGGCGGCCAAGGATGCCTCGGACGCGAAGATCACCGTCCAGCCGAAGGACGGTGCGACCGGGGTCGGGATCAACAACGACGCCAAGGTCACCGTCAGTGACGGCAAGCTGACCGAGGTCACCATGACCGCCGTGGAGACCAAGAAGAAGGTCGCCGGGTCCATATCCTCCGACGGGAAGACCTGGACCCCCAAGGGGCAGCTGGACCGCTCGGCGAAGTACACCGTCGCCGCGCACGCCGAGGACTCCAAGGGCCGCAAGGTGGTGGAGAACTCCACCTTCACCACCGTCTCGCCCAAGAACAGCTTCATCGGGACCTTCACCCCCGAGGACGGCTCGACGGTCGGCGTCGGCATGCCGGTCTCCCTCAACTTCGACAAGCCGGTCAAGGACCGCAAGGCGGTGGAGTCCGCGATCAAGGTCGCCTCCAGCAGCAACCAGAAGATCGTCGGCCACTGGTTCAGCAGCCAGCGCCTGGACTTCCGTCCGCAGGAGTA
The DNA here is from genome assembly GCF_058245575.1 of Streptomyces sp. UF-297. Taxonomy (NCBI): domain Bacteria; kingdom Bacillati; phylum Actinomycetota; class Actinomycetes; order Kitasatosporales; family Streptomycetaceae; genus Streptomyces; species Streptomyces sp. UF-297. The sequence continues at coordinate 18,982 of NZ_JBSIBZ010000072.1, forward strand.
CTGGAAGGCGAACTCCAAGGTCACCGTCGACCTGAAGCTGGACGGCGTGGAGGCGGCGCCCGGCATCAAGGGCGTCCAGGACAAGACCATCTCCTTCAAGGTCGGCCGCTCCCAGGTCAGCACCGTCGACGCCAAGACCAAGATGATGACCGTGGTCCGCGACGGCAAGGTCTTCAAGAAGATCCCGATCTCGGCGGGCAGCGTGCAGAACCCGACCTACAACGGCAAGATGGTCATCTCCGAGATGTTCAAGCAGACCCGCATGAACGGCGCCACGGTCGGCTTCACGGACAACGACGGCAAGGGCGAGTACGACATCCCCGACGTTCCGCACGCCATGCGCCTGTCCACCTCGGGCACGTTCATCCACGGCAACTACTGGGGCAAGGGCATCTTCGGCAACGCCAACACCAGCCACGGCTGCATCGGCCTGGCGGACGCCAAGGGCGCGGGCGACCCCTCCACGGACGGCGCGTGGTTCTTCAAGGAGTCGATGGTCGGCGACGTCGTCGAGATGGTCAACTCGCCGGACAAGACCATCAAGCCCGACAACGGCCTCAACGGCTGGAACATGGACTGGAAGCAGTGGGTGGCGGGCAGCGCGCTGAGCTGAGCGCCTGACGCCTGACGCCAACTCCCCCTGCCCGATGGGCGGTTTCCTCCACCAAGGAGGGGGTCGCCCATCGGTGCTTGTGCGGCCCATGGGCCCGGTGTGCCCGTGGAAGTCTCAACTGGCTTGTCCTGTAACGGTATTGAGCCATCGGGGCGCGCCCGGCAAGCTGCGGTGCGCGGGGGCCCGGGGAGGTCCCCTCTCACGGTGAACAGCACTCACCTGGGGGAGAGTTGACCATTCACGTCAAGAGATCCTGCGCCGCCGCGGTCGCCGCCGCGGCGGCCGTCGCCCTGACGGCGGGCATGACCGCCCCGGCGTCGGGCGCACCGGGGCGGGCCGGCGCCGCGGCCGCGAGCGCCGCCGCGAAGGCGAAGGGCGCCGGGCAGCACTGGATCACCCTGATCACCGGTGACCGGATCGCGGTGGACGGCAAGGGCCGCCCGCAGGCGCTGCGGCGCACCGAAGGCCGTACGCACATACCCGTCCAGATCCGCCGCACCGGCGGGCACTTCTACGCGGTACCGCTGGACGCCCAGCGGCTGATCCGCGAGGGCAAGGTCGACGAGCGCCTCTTCGACCTCACCCTGCTCAGCCGCCCCGAATACCGCAGGTCCCAGGCCGGCGGCGTACGGCTGATCGTCGGCTACAAGGGCGGCGCCGCCGACGCCAAGCGGGCGGTGCGCGACGCCGGGGACAGCACGGTCAGCCGTACGTTCACCCGGCTCAACGCCCAGGCGGTCACCGCCGACCGGCAGCACCCCGCCAAGGTGTGGGACGCGCTCACCGACCGGGCGCGCGGCCCGCAGCGCATCGCCGCCGACGGAGTGGCCGCGGTGTGGCTGGACGGCTTCCGCACCGCGAACCTGGACAAGAGCGTCCCCCGGATCGGCGCGCCCGCCGCCTGGAAGGCCGGCTACAACGGCAAGGGCACCAAGATCGCCGTACTGGACACCGGTGTCGACCAGACCCACCCCGACCTGGCGGGCCAGGAGGTCGCCGAGAAGAACTTCTCCGACGCGCCCGACGCCAAGGACCGCTACGGCCACGGCACCCATGTCGCGTCCATCTCCGCCGGTACGGGCGCCAAGTCCAAGGGCAAGTACACCGGTGTCGCACCGGGCGCCAAGCTGCTGGACGGCAAGGTGCTCGACGACAGCGGCGGCGGCTGGGACTCCGGGATCATCGCGGGCATGGAGTGGGCCGCCGCCCAGAAGGCCGATGTGGTCAACCTCAGCCTCGGCGGCCAGGACGCCCCGGGCATCGACCCGCTGGAGGAGGCCGTCAACCGGCTCTCCGAGCAGACCGGCACCCTCTTCGTCGTCGCGGCCGGCAACTCCGGGCCGCGCGGCCTGAACACCCCCGGCAGCGCGGACGCCGCACTGACCGTCGGCGCCGTCGACAAGCAGGACAGGCTCGCCGCGTTCTCCAGCACCGGGCCGCGCATCGACGACGGCGCCGTCAAGCCCGACCTGACCGCGCCGGGCGTGGACATCGGCGCCGCGGCCGCCCCCGGCAGCGTCGTCGCCGGCGAGGGCACCCCGGTCGCCGACGGCTATGTGGCCATCTCCGGTACGTCCATGGCCACCCCGCACGTCGCGGGCTCCGCCGCCCTCCTCAAGCAGCAGCACCCCGACTGGAGCGGCCCCCGCATCAAGGCCGCGCTGACCGGCTCCACGACCCCCGGGGCCGGCTGCAGCGCCTTCCAGCAGGGCTCGGGGCGCGTCGATGTGGCCAAGGCCATCGGGCAGAGCGTCGTCGCCGAGCCGGTGTCGCTCAGCTTCGGCACCCAGCAGTGGCCGCACGCCGACGACAAGCCGGTCACCAAGGCGCTGACGTACCGCAACCTCGGCAAGGACGCCGTCACCCTCGACGTGTCCGTCACCGCGCTGGCCCCGGACGGAAAGCCCGCCCCCCAGGGCATGTTCACCCTCGGGCAGAAGAAGGTGACCGTGCCCGCGGGCGGCACCGCTTCGGTGCCGGTGACCGTCGACACCCGGCTCGGCGGCACCAACGACGGTGCCTACAGCGCCTATCTGGTGGCCTCCGGCGGCGGGCACAGCGTCCGTACGGCGGCGGCGGTCGACCGCGAGGTGGAGTCCTACGACGTCACCGTCCAGCACCTGGGGCGCGACGGCAAGGCGGCGCCGTTCTACAGCACCAGCCTCTACGGCCTCAGCGGCCTGGGCGAGGGCCGCACCTTCACCCCGTACGACAAGAGCGGCACCGTCACACTCCGCCTGCCCAAGGGCGGATATGTGCTCGACAGCGTGGTGTACCCGGACGACAGCCCCGAGTGGAAGGGCGGGGACTGGATCGCCGCGCCGAAGCTGGAGATCACCAAGGCCGGTACGGTGACGGTGGACGCGCGGACCGCCAAGCCGGTCGATGTCACCGTGCCGGACACCGCCGTCCAGCAGACCAACGCCTTCATGGACGTCGAGGTCGACGGCGGCCGTCTGATCACCGGCGTACTGCTGGACACCTTCAAGGGGCTGAACACCGCCCACCTGGGACCGGAGTTCACCGCGGGCTCGGTGCACCAGCAGATCATCGCGCAGTGGACCGGCGGCGCCCAGGAGTACGCGCTGGCCTACGGGCTGAAGCGGACCACGCTGGCCACCGGCTACACCCGGCACGTCACCAAGCCCCAACTGGCCACCGTGACCGCCGATCTCGGCTCGTCGGTGCCGGGCAAGCGCGGCTACCTCTCGGTGCTGCCCGACAGCGGAGGCGCGCTGAGCATCACCACCGCGGCCGAGCGCACCCTGCCGCACGTCTCCACGGTCCACGTCAACGGCAAGGGAGCCACCTGGCAGATCGGCTTCGACCAGATCGACGAGAAGCTCGGCTTCGTCACCGTCTACTTCGGCGAGCCGCGCACCTACCAGGCGGGCCGCGGCTACCGCGAGACCTTCAACGTCGGGGTCACCGGGCCCCAACTGGGCGCGGACGGTGGCCTGTTCCGCAACGGCGACAAGATCTACGGCGTACTGCCGCTGCTCGCCGACGGCAAGGGGCACACCGGCTACACGTACCTGGACAGCGTCGTGACCACCCTCTACCGCAACGGCAAGAAGGTCGGCACGCACGACGACCCGCTCACCGGCGAGAAGCAGTTCACGGTCCCGGCGGGCAAGGCCGACTACCGGCTGACGACCACCGTCACCCGCAGCGGGTACGCGGCGCACACCACCAAGGTCAGCTCCACTTGGACCTTCACCTCGCAGCGCACCGCCGCCGAGACGAAGCTGCCCGCCTCCGTGGTCCGCTTCACGCCCTCGCTGGCCAACGACTCCACCGCCAAGGCCGGGGCGCGCACCCGGATTCCGGTGACGGTCCAGGGCCCGGCGGCGGACAACCTCACGTCGCTTGCGGTGTACGTCTCCTACGACGGCGGCAAGAAGTGGCAGAAGGCCGCCGTGGACAAGGGCAAGGTGACGGTGACCAATCCCAAGGCGGGGAAGGGGATCTCGCTGAAGGCCGTTGCCGCGGACAAGAAGGGGAACCGGGTGACGCAGACGATTGTGGATGCGTACCTGGGCAAGTGATGCCGTGAGCTGACGGCATGCGGTCGGGTAGGGACCGGCGGGGCACCGGGCGCCATGCGGCGTGCGGTGCCCCGTGCCTTTGCGGGGGGTACGTACAGTGACCGGGTGAGTGAAGGTGAGCGGGCGGCCGCCGATGAGCTGGTCGGGGGCGTGTTGGGCCGGGTGCTGTACGCCGCGGACGGGGAGGCGGCCGAGGACGCCATCGAGGCGGGTGCCTCGATGCTGGCCGCCGCGTCCGAGGGGTGGGAGGCGGTGAGCCGGGCGGTGCTCGGGGCCGCCGAGGCCCGCGTACGGCAGTGCTGGGACGGCGGCTGGCAGCCCGCTGACCTGGAGCGGATCGCCCGTCGGCGGGCGCCGGGCAGCGCGCCGCTGGTGGTGGACGCCATCGCCGCCGAGGCGCGCCACAGCTCGGTCCGCCGCGGCGCGCGCTGGACGGCGCAGCTGCGGGAGCTGCGGGCCGAGGCGTGGTGGGAGGCCGATGACGGCTATCTGCACGCCGTGGCGCGGCGCCGCAGGAGCTCGCGCTTCGAGACGGCCTGCGATGTGCTGGAGGCGCTGCGGACGCTCGGCAGGCTGCCCCGCATCACGCCGCTCCCCGGGCCGGGCACGGCTACGGGCAGCGGGCATGGCCGTAGTGGCGGCGGGGACGGGCACGCGCGGATGCTCGGGCGGATCCGGGGGCTGCTGGCCAAGGCGGAGGCGACGCAGTTCCCCGAGGAGGCCGAGGCGCTGTCCGCCAAGGCGCAGGAGCTGATGGCACGGCACAGCATCGACGAGGCGCTGCTGGACGGGGGCGGCGGTGCGGGGGCGGGCGGCGGCCCGGTGCCCGCCGCGGTCCGTATCGGCATCGAGGGGCCCTACGAACAGGCCAAGGCGCTGCTGCTGGACGCGGTCGCCGCCGCCAACCGCTGCCAGGCGGTGTGGTCCGAGGAGCTGGGCTTCGCCACCCTGGTGGGCTTCGAAGCGGACCTGGAGGCGGTCGAGCTGCTGTACGCCTCGCTGCTGCTCCAGGCCACCGCCGCCATGAGCCGGGCGGGCGACGCCCACCACGCCCGCGGGCGCTCCCGCCGTACCCGCGACTTCCGGCAGTCCTTCCTGGTGGCCTACGCCGACCGGATCCGCGACCGGCTGGCCGCCGCCACCGGCGAGGCCACCGCACAGGCCGCGGGCCACACCCCGGGGCTGCTGCCCGTACTGGCCGCGCGCGATGTGGCCGTGGCCGAGACCACCGGCGAGCTCTTCCCCGAGACGGCCGCCGTCCGGCTGCGCGGGGTGCGCGACGCCGCGGGCTGGCACGAGGGCGCCGCGGCGGCGGACCGGGCGCGGCTGGGGCGCGGCGGCGCGGGTACGGCAGGGCCGCCGGAGCGTATGCCTGACAAACGTCAGCGGCGCTGCTGACAAACGTCACAGGACTTGATGAACAAGGTCGTTCCTGGGGAGGACGGCGCGGCGCGGCGTGATCGGCAGAATCGAAGCGACCAAGATCGATAGCCATTGACGGCCATCGACGGCCGCTGCCGAGGCCCGCACCGGCCCGTCCCAACGGGCCCTGCCGCGCGGGCAGTTCGGTGGCGGCGACGTACGCCGCGAACGGGAGATGCCATGCTCCAGCACCGCCCCAGCCGTCCGAACCGCCGCAGCCGCGCGCGGGTCGCCGGTACCACCGCCGCCGTCCTGCTGTCCCTGGCCGCGGCGGCCGCCCCGGCGCAGGCCGCGACCGCCCCCGCCGCGGCGGGGGCCCCGGCCCTGGGCAAGGCGGCCGCGCACACGGCGCCGTTGGACAAGGAGCTCCTGGACAAGAAGCTGGCGGCGATCCACACCGCGGGGATGTACGGCGTGTACGCGGCCGTGCGGGACGGCGGCGACCGCTGGCGCGGCGCCGCCGGAGTCGCCGACCTGGAGACCGAGCGCCCGGTCACCGCGCAGATGCGGCACCGGGTGGGCAGCGTCACCAAGGCGTTCACCTCCGTCGCCGTGCTCCAGGAGGTCGCCAAGGGCCGTATCGACCTGGACGCGCCCATCGGCCGCTATCTGCCGGACCTGGTGCCCGGCGAGCGCGGGCAGCGCATCACCGTACGCATGCTGCTCAACCACACCAGCGGCATAGGCGACTACATCCCGGGCGCCTTCCCCTCGCTGCTCCAGAGCAAGACCGACAGCCTGGACGCGAACCGCTACCGCCACTTCGACCCCGAGGAGCTGGTCCGCATCGGTCTGAAGGCCGAGCCGACGGGCCGTCCGGGCGAGAAGTGGTCCTACTCCAACACCAATTACGTCCTCGCGGGCATGCTGCTGCACAAGGTCACCGGGGAGAACCCCGAGGCGTACATCACCCGCAACGTCATCCGCAGGGCCGGGCTCAAGCACACGTACTTCCCCACCTCGGCGCGGATCTCCGGGCCGCACTCCAAGATGTACGAGTCCTTCTACGGGCTCATCGACCCGGCGCGCGACTACAGCACGTACGACATGTCCTGGGCGGGCACCGCCGGCGCGCTCGTCGCCACGACGGAGGACATCAACGACTTCTACCGCGCCCTGCTCACCGGCAGGCTGCTCGCGCCCGAGCAGCTGCGGCAGATGCAGACCACCGTCGAGGCCAAGGACGCCCAGGGCAATCTGCTGATGCACTACGGCCTGGGCATCGCGGCGATCGACACCGGGTGCGGGAGGTTCTGGGGGCACACCGGCGCGGTGTGGGGCGCCGAGACGGTGACGTACTCCAGCCCGGACGGCAAGCGGCAGATGACGTTCGGCTACAACCGCGCCAAGTACCAGACCTTCGACGGGACCAAGATCGTGCCGAGCCCGGTGGACTTCGCGACCGGGGCGTTCACGGCACAGGCGATGTGCGGCATCGACACACCGGGGACGGGCGACTCCGCCTCTCCCGCCTCTCCCGCAGCGCCGGCCGCTCCCGCGCCGCGCACGGCCCCGCCGCTGCGGACGCCGGCCGGACCGGCCGCCGTCCCCGCCCCCGTACCGACCCGCTGAGACAGGAGCCACCACACCAGCCATGGCCACCACTCTCCCTTCCTTCGCTGACTCCGCTCGCCCAACTCGCCCCGGGCGCCGCCGTACAGGCCGCCGCGCCGCCGGGGTCGCCGCCGCCGTCCTCCTGTCGCTGGCCGCCTCCGCGCTCCCGGCACAGGCCGCGTCCACCGCCCCGGGGCAGGACACCCCGGTGCTGCCGGGGCACGGCGCCGCCGCTCGGTTCGGCCTCCCCGCACCGGAGGGCGCGGACGCCGCCGGGCCCGCGCGCCGCGGCCTGGACCGTGCGTCCCTGGACGCCTCGCTGGACGCGATCCGTAAGGCGGGCATCTACGGCGCGTACTCCGCCGCACGGGACGGTGACCAGCGCTGGCGCGGCGCCACGGGCGTCGCCGACGTCGCGACCGGGCGGCCCGTACAGCCCGGGATGCGCCACCGCATCGGCAGCGTCACCAAGACCTTCACCGCGGTCGCCGTGCTCCAGGAGGTCGGCAAGGGCCGTATCGACCTGGACGCGCCCATCGGCCGCTATCTGCCGGACCTGGTGCCCGGCGAGCGCGGGCAGCGCATCACCGTACGCATGCTGCTCAACCACACCAGCGGCATCGGCGGTTACGACGGCGCGATCTACCCCACGCTGGAGAGCGTCGAGGCCAACCGCCATCATCACTTCGACCCGCGGGAGCTGGCGCGGCTCGCGCTGAAGGACACGCCGAGGGGCGAGCCGGGCGCCAAGATGTCCTACTCCAACGCCAATTACGTCATCGCCGGGCTGCTGCTGCACCAGGTCACCGGGCAGTCCCCGGAGGCGTACATCACCCGCAACGTCATCCGCAGGGCCGGGCTCAAGCACACGTACTTCCCCACCTCGGCGCGGATCTCCGGGCCGCACTCCAAGATGTACGAGTCGCTGTACGAACAGTTCGACCCGCCGCGGGACTTCAGCGAGTACGACATGTCCTGGGCCGGTACGGCCGGGGCGATCGTCTCGACGACGGAGGACCTCAACCGCTTCTTCGGCGCGCTGCTGGGCGGCGAACTGCTGCGCCCGGCGCAGCTGGAGCAGATGCGCACCACCGTTCCCATGGTGGAGGGGAAGGGGCCGGACGGGCCCGGATACGGGCTCGGACTGTTCACCATGGACCTGTCCTGCGGCCGCTTCTGGGGCCACAACGGGCTGGTGCTGGGGTCCGAGACCTGGGCCCTGTCCAGCGCGGACGGCCGCCGCCAGGTGAGCCTCGGGGTCAACCAGACGCGGCGCCTGAAGTGGGACGGCACCGGGCCGGAGCCGGGCACGCAGTCGCCGGAGGTGTTCCGGGCGATGGTCGTGCATCTGGACCGGGCGATGTGCGGGGCGCCCGCACGGTAGGCGGTAGGCCCGCACGGTGGGCGGTATGGCTGCCCGGTAGCCGGTAGCCGGTAGCCGGTAGCCGGTAGCCGGTAGCCGGTAGCCGGTAGCCGGTAGCCGGTAGCCGGTAGCCGGCGGCCGCGCTCAACTCGCCGTCTGCCCCGCGAAGTACACCCCCGGCGGCACCCCCACCACCCGCCGGAACGCCGCCACGAAGGCGCTCGGCGAGGCGTAGCCCACCCGGGCCGCCACCGAGGCCACCGTCGCCCCGCCCGCCAGCAGAGGCATGGCGGCCTGGAGGCGTACACGGGTGCGCCACTGCCCGTACGCCATGCCGGTCTCCGCCACGAACGCGCGGGCCAGCGTGCGGCCGCTCGCGCCGACCCGCGCACCCCACTCCTCCAGCGTCCGCGCGTCCGCCGGGCGGGAGCGCAGCGCCTCGGCGACCCGCCGCGCCCGCGGGTCCCGCGGCATCGGCGCCAGCACCGTGGCCACCGACACCGGCCGCAGCTGGTCGAGTACGACGCTCTCCGCGCGCCTGCGGGCGGCGGCGTCCAGGTCGTCGGCGGCCAGATAGGCGATCAGCTCGCGCAGCAGCGGCGCGACCCCGACGACGGTCGGCCCGGTCCAGGTCACCGGGCACTGCTCGGGCGCGAAGTAGAGGCTGCGCAGCAGGGACGGGCCGGTGGCGCCGGTGGCGTGCTCGACCCCGGCCGGTATCCACAGCGCCATGGAGGGCGGCAGCACCCAGGTGTTGCCCTCGGCGCGCAGGGCGAGCACCCCGCGCTGCGCCCAGGCCAGTTGGTGTGCCACATGGTGGTGCCGGGCGAACCACTGCCCGCCGTCCATCGTGAAGCTGCCGACCAGGACCGCCGCTTCCGGAAACCCCGTCCCGGGCACCAGCCGCACGCTCTGCCCGGCCCCCGCGCCCGTCCCGCCCGGTCCGTCCCCCGGCTCCATTCCGCCTGGCCCGCCCGGCGGTCCGGCCGCGCCCTGTCCGTCTCGCGACATCACATGTCCCCCTGTCCCGTGGTGGACACCACGCGCCCCTTCCTAGCATCGCGGCATGCCCTCCACGAAACGCATGAACCGATACCACCAGTGGGTCTGCAACTCCGGCCTGTGGGCCCGCGCGGTCGAGCGCGACCTGCTGCCGTGGGTCCTGGAAGACCTCGAACTGGGCCCGGAAACCCTGGAGATAGGGCCGGGGTACGGCGCCACCACGCGCGTACTGGCCAAGCGGCTGCCGGGCCGTCTCACCGTCGTCGAGGTGGATCCCGACTCGGCGCGGAAGCTGCGGCGCGCCTACGGCACGTACGGCGAATTCGGGGAGTACAAGGACCGCGTCGAGGTCCTCCACGGCGACGGCACGGACATGCCGCTGCCCGACCGGAGCTTCGACTCCGTCGTCTGCTTCACGATGCTGCACCACGTCCCCTCGCCCGAGCAGCAGGACCGCCTCTTCGCCGAGGCGTTCCGGGTGCTGCGCCCCGGCGGCGTCTTCGCGGGGTGCGACGGGCGCGCCGGCCGCGCCTTCCGGCTGATCCACCTGGGCGACACCTACGTACCGGTCCCGCCCCAGACCCTGCCGCAGCGGCTGCGCGCCGCCGGCTTCGGCGCCACCGACATCAGCCTGACCCCGGACAACTTCCGCTTCCGGACGCAGCGTCCCTGACCCGCGGCACCGCGTCAGCTGCCGCTCCTGCTGCCGCCGCCGGGCGAGTCTCTGCGGGCGGCATCCCGCAGAAAGCACACCCGGTCCTGGCCGGGGCCGTCATAGTCGGCGCGTACGGTGCTCCCGTCCGCGCCCTGCTCCACCACGAAACCCATCGCGCGGTGAAAGGCGATGGACCGCTCGTTGCCCGGCGAGGTGACGGACCGCACGCGGCCCCGGCCCGCCGCCGCTGCCTCGGCGAAGAACCGCTCGTACATCCGGCGCGCGACTCCGGCGCCCCGCGCCTGCGGCCGTACGCCGACGAAGTGGATGTACGCCTCGTCGCGCCGGTCCGCGGAGTGAAAGCCCACCAGGAAGCCGTCGATCCGGCCGCCCGGCCCCTCGGTGACCAGACTCGTCCGCGCACAGTGCTGCAGAAACAGCCGCGGCAACAACAGCGTCAACTCCCGCGCGGCCTCCGGCGACCTGACATCCGCCCACCACTCCCGCACGGCCGCGATGACCGCGTCGTAATCCGCCTCCCGCGCCTGCCTGATGCCGCTCACCGGTCCGCCTCCCGTGCCTTTCCGATCCCGCGCCTGTGGCCATGGAAACATCCCGCCCGGCGCCCCAACTCGCCCACCCCGCCCACGAGTCGGCGTGATCTGTGCCACGCCGTACCGCCGCCGCCCACCGCCACCAGCCCCTTTGCGCCCGGCGCAACCACTCCTTGCCAAGAGTGCACTGGAGTCAGCCGGCCCCCTCGCCGACGATACGAAGCATGACCCACACACCCGCAGACACCCCCGGTGCCGCCGCCGCTGCCGCCTCCTCCGACGTGATCGCCGTCGTCAGCCAGAGCGGCCCCACCGTCACCTTCTTCGACGCCGCCACCCACCAGCGCCTGGACGTACTGCAAGTCCCGCCGCAGCCGCACGAGTTGTGCTTCGACGCGGACCGCAGACTGCTGTACTGCACCAGCGCCTACGCCTCCGGCTACTACGACTCCAACACGGGGCGGGCCCGCGAGGTCAGTGTCATCGACGCCGATGCGCGCAAGATCGTGGAGGTCATCGACCTCGGGCCGGACCACGGCCCGCACGGGCTCGCGCTGGACCGTGCGCGCGGCCGGCTCTACGTCAGCGTCGAGGCCACCGAGACCGAGCCCGGCGGGGTGGTGGTCCTGGACGCGGACACCCGCGAGCGCACCGGCCGCATCGCGACCATGGCCCCCGGCCCGCACTGGTTCGCCATCACCCCCGACGGCCGCCGCGGGTACGCGACCAACAAGGAGGCGCCGTTCGTGTCCGTGGTGGACCTGGACCGCGACGAGTTCGCCGGGCGGATCGAGGTGCCGGGGAGCGAGGGGCTGGCGGTCTCGCCCGACGGCGCGTTCGTCTACGCGGCCACACCCAAGGCCGACTTCGCCGCCCCGGGGAGTGGCCCGTCGAGCGTATGCGTCATCGACACCGCCACCGACGCCGTCGTACGCACGCTCCCCGTCGAGGGCGCCGCCGTACCCGTGCACATCACCGGCACCGGCACGCTCCTGGTCGGCGAACTGAGGCCGCCCGCCGCCCCGTCCGGCACCCGGGCCAACGGCACCCTGGCGGTCTTCACGCCCGCCGACCTCGCGGCGGCCGACCCCACCCCCAGCGCCCGCATCGAGGTCGGCCTCTCCCCGCTGACCATCACCTCGTCCCCCGACGGCCGGCTCGCCTACGTCTCCAACATCTTCTCCGGCACCGTCTCCGTCATCGACCTCACCCGCCTCGCCGTGCTCACCACCCTGGAGGTCGACCGCACCACCGAGGCAGGCGCCCACGGCCTGGCCTACATACCGGCGGCGCCCCGCGGCTGAGCCGACGCGAACGCCGACCACACCCACCCGCTGTCGACGAGGACGACAACACCGACCAACAGCACTCCGCACACCGCCTGTTCGGCCCTCATCCACGCCGGAAAGACGCCGGACACACGCCGACGACCGCGACGGCCACCACCATGATCGCCGAGGCCGGCCGCAGCCGCAGATCGGACCGACTGCGCCCCCGCGCCGCCCGGGCGGCGAAGGACACCACGAGCAGCGACGTGGCCTCGGCGGTGAGGTCGATGGCGATGCCCCAGGGCCCTTGGAGCAGGCGGTACGCAGTCGTTCGCACCTGTGCGGTCCCCGCCATCAGCCCTCGGCCGACGCCACCCCGACCGGGCAGGAGACGCCCGTGCCGCCGATGCCGCAGTAGCCTGTCGGGTTTTTGTCGAGGTACTGCTGGTGGTAGGGCTCGGCGGCGTAGAAGGGGCGGGGGTCGGCGGGGAGGATTTCGGTGGTGATGGGGCCGTAGCCGGCGGCGGTGAGGATGGGCTGGTAGGCGGTGCGGGAGGCTTCGGCCTCCTGCTGGTGGGCGGGGGTGTGGGTGTAGATGGCGGAGCGGTACTGGGTGCCGGTGTCGTTGCCCTGGCGGAAGCCCTGGGTGGGGTTGTGGGACTCCCAGAAGAGTTTGAGGAGGGCGGCGTAGGAGACGCGGGCGGGGTCGTAGACGACGCGGACCGCTTCGGTGTGGCCCGTCAGGCCGCTGCACACCTCTTCGTAGGTGGGGTGGGGGGTGTGGCCGCCCTGGTAGCCGACGAGGGTGGTCCATACGCCGTCCGTCTGCCAGAACTTGCGCTCGGCGCCCCAGAAGCAGCCCAGCCCGAAGTCGGCGACGGCCAGGCCCTGCGGGTACGGGCCGAGGAGCGGGTTGCCCAGGACCGTGTGCCGGGAGGGGACGGTGTAGGACGGCTCGGAGCGGCCCTTGAGCGCTTCCTCGGGGGAGGGGAGGCGGTGGGAGAAGCTGGTGAACGGCAGCGGCATGGGGATCAGGGCTCCTGGTCCGGGGCGGTGGCGACGGCGGGCGGCGCGCCCGCGGTGCGTGCGTAGGGGTAACGCCGCGGTACGGGCCCGCATTCCGTACGGGCCGGGTGGGGCCCGCCTCCCGTACGGATCGGGTGGCGGTCCGAGTCCTGTACGGGCCGGGTGGCGGTCCGCTCCCGTACGGACCGGGTGGGGCCCACTCCCGTACGGACCCGGTGGCGGGAGGGCTACGGCTGGGAGCGGAAGGAGGCCGGGGTGCCGCCCAGGCGTTCCCAGCCGGCGACGGCCAGGGCGCGGCAGGCGGTGTACTCGACGGCCGGCTGGGGGCTGTAGGACCACGGGACGGCGCCCACGTGGCCGTCGACGTGGCGCAGCTGCTCCATCGCCTCCGGGTAGCGCTCGGCGCGTACCAGGAACCAGACCAGGAGGTGGCGGACGTGCGCGGCCATGGGGTGGTCCTCGGGCGCCTCGCGCAGGGCGAAGTGGGCGCCGTCGACGGCCCGCTCCACGACCTCGCTCTGGTACAGGCCGCGGACCATGTTGGCCTCGGGCAGGTGCTCGTAGACCGAGAAGAGCGGGAGCGCGGGCAGCAGGCTGCCCGCGGGGGCGCCGGAGGCCGCGCGCTGGGCGAACTCGTCGGCCTGCTTCCGGGAGCCGTGCCACTTCTGCGACCAGAAGGAGAGGGCGGCCAGATGCGCGCCCATGTGGTGCGGGGCGCGCTGGAGGACCTTGGACCACAGCTCCTCGTAGTCCGCCGGGCGCTCGCCCAGACCGCGCGCGACGGCCAGCTCGATGATGTACGGGATCGGGCTGCCCGGCGCCAGCAGGGCCGCCTCCCGGCAGACCGTGCGGGCCTCCTCCAGGATCATGCGGAAGTCCTGCGAGGACGGGTCGCGCAGCGCCTGCAGGACCAGGAACTGGGCGTGCGTCTGGGCGCCGCCGGCGTCCTTGGGGGCCTCCGAGCGCCAGGTGCGCAGCCAGACGCCGCCCCGCCCCGGCTCCTGGGCCAGCGCGAAGGCCGCGGCCCCCGCGAGGGTCTGTACGCGCTGCCAGCGCCGCTCGGCCGCGTCACCGGAGGCGGAATCTCCTGCGTCTCCGGTGCCCGACAGCAGCCGGGCCGCCGGCCGCCAGTCCTGGGTGCGGGCCAGCTCCTCCAGGGCCTCCTCCAGCTCGCGGTCGGGCCCGGGCAGCCGTACGTCCAGCTGATCGGCCGGTACGAAGCCGTAGTCCGTCATCGGGTCGGCGGCGCTCGCCAGTCCGGCATGGACCTGCTGCGCGGCCTGCCGGCGCCGCATCCAGGGGTAGGCGACGACACCGCCGATCGCGGTCGCGGCGATGAGAACCAGCAGTACGTCCATGAGTCGAGTCCCGGTCGGAGGATCCCCGGCCCGAGCGGGCCAGGGGCGGTCGAGCCCGGCGTGCCGCGGTGGTGCGGCGCGGCGAGGGCTCGTCTGTACCTGTATTCACTCTCCAGCCAACCAGAAAGTTCCGGGCGGCGTACGAGCGCGGCCGACTACCCTCTGCACACATGAGCGACGATCGCGACACCAGCCGTCAGAATTTTGAGACCCTCGCCATCCACGCAGGTCAGGAGCCCGATGAGGCGACCGGCGCGGTAGTGCCTCCCATTTACCAGGTATCGACCTACAAGCAGGACGGCGTCGGCGGACTGCGCGGCGGCTACGAGTACAGCCGCAGCGCCAACCCGACGCGCACCGCCCTTGAGGAGAACCTCGCCGCCCTGGACGGCGGCCGCCGCGGCCTGGCCTTCGCCTCCGGCCTCGCCGCCGAGGACTGCCTGCTGCGCACCCTGCTGACCCCCGGCGACCACGTCGTCATCCCCAATGACGCCTACGGCGGCACCTTCCGCCTCTTCGCGAAGGTCGCCGAGCGCTGGGGCGTTCAGTGGTCGGTGGCCGACACCTCCGACCCGCAGGCCGTACGCGAGCAGATCCGCCCCCGCACGAAGGCGATCTGGGTGGAGACGCCCAGCAACCCCCTCCTGGGCATCACCGACATCGCGGCGCTGGCCGGCATCGCGCGCGAGGCCGGGGCCCGCCTGGTCGTGGACAACACCTTCGCCAGCCCCTACCTCCAGCAGCCGCTCGCGCTGGGCGCCGATGTCGTCGTGTACTCCACGACGAAGTACATGGGCGGCCACTCCGACGTCGTCGGCGGCGCGCTGGTCGTGGGCGAGGACGCGCTCGGCGAGGAGCTGGCCTACCACCAGAACGCCATGGGCGCCGTCGCCGGGCCCTTCGACGCCTGGCTGGTGATGCGCGGCATCAAGACCCTGGCCGTACGCATGGACCGGCACAGCGCCAACGCCGCGCGGGTGGCCGAACTCCTCAGCTCCCACGCCAAGGTGACCCAGGTCTACTACCCGGGCCTGGAGTCGCACGCGGGCCACGAGATCGCCGCCAAGCAGATGCGCTCCTTCGGCGGGATGGTCTCCTTCCGGGTCGCCGGCGGCGAGGAAGCGGCCGTCGAGGTCTGCAACCGGGCCAAGCTGTTCACGCTGGGCGAGTCGCTGGGCGGCGTGGAGTCGCTGATCGAGCACCCGGGCCGGATGACGCACGCCTCCGTGGCGGGCTCCGCCCTGGAGGTCCCCTCCGACCTCGTCCGCCTCTCGGTCGGCATCGAGGCCGTCGACGACCTGCTGGCGGACCTGACGCAGGCGCTGGGCTAGGGGCTCTGGGCTCTGGGGCTCTGCCCCCGTAAGGGGCGCGGGGCCGCGTCGATATGCGGCGGCTTCGCCGCGTGGACGCGGCCAGCCACGGCGCGCCCGCGGTCGGACACGGCGCCCGGTGGCCCGGTGCTGCCGCGCTCCTACCACCCCTCCAGCGGAGGCGTCGTGTTCACCGTCGGCGGCAGCCACGGCTCGGCGAGCGCCGCCCAGGTCAAAAAGGCCACCAGGGCGGCGAGCGCGAGCAGCCAGGCCAGCCGGCGGGCCGCGCGGCGGCGGGCCAGCAGCCGCCTGCCGCGCTCGGCGGCGCGTGCCGCCAGGGCGGGCGGGACCGGGGGGTGCGGGGTGTCCAGCATCCGGCGCACCTCGGTCTGCTTGCGGTCGGGGAGCGTCATCCGGCGCTCCCCGTACCGCTGTTGAGGGCTGCGGCGTATCCGCTCATGGCGTCGCCACCTCGGCGCGCGCGGGCCCCGGGTCGGACGGCGCCGGGCGGGCGGCGGGCCCGGAGGAGACGCGGGCGCTGCGCAGCTCCGCCACCGCCCGCAGGCACAGGGCGCGCACCCGCTCGGCGGGCAGGCCCAGTTGGGCCGCCGTCTGCTCCTCGGCCACGCCCTCGTACAGCCGCAGGACCAGGACCAGGCGCTCGCGCGGCGGCAGTCGGTCCAGCGCTCCGCCGCGCGGCCGGCGGTGCCGCCGGGCGCGGTGCGCGAAGCGGGTGGCCAGCTCCTGGCGCGTACGGTCGTAGGGGTCCTCGCCGCGCAGCCGGTCCCACTCGGCGAAGGTGCGCGCCAGCGCGGCGGTGAGCAGTTCCTCCGCCATGGGCGCGGGCTGTCCGTCCGGCTCGCCGGTCAGCAGGGTGGCGGCATGCAGCAGCCGGCCCCCCGCGCCCGCCACGAACGCCTCGAACTCCCGGGCGCGACGGCGCTCTTGTGCCGCCCGCCGCTCTCGCACAGCGCCTCCCGGCCGCCCCGGCCCCCGCCCCGCCGACAGGTGCGCGGGACCGGCATCGGCTCACGCCCTCCATAGCACGGCAGCGGCCCGCGCCCGGTCAAGAGGCGCGTCACAAGCCGCCCGCCCGCCGTACGCGGCTCAGCAGGGAATGCCCCGCTCGTACCCGGCGGCCACCGCGGCGGCGCGGTCCTTGATCCCCGACTTGCCGAGGGTCAGGACGTCGGTTCTGCCGGGGGGAGGGAGGCGGTGACGGTGGACAGGGAGGAGTTGAAGCGTGTCAGGAGCGTGCAGAACGCGTCGCGCTCCTCCTGGGTCCACTCCTCGGTGACCATGGCCATCAGGGCGCGGCGCGAGGCCCGTACCTCCTCCAGGCGGGTCAGGCCGCGCTCGGAGAGCTGGAGCACCACCGCGCGGCCGTCCTCCGGGTGCGAGGTGCGGGTGACCAGGCCGGAGTCGACCAGCGGGGCGACCTGGCGGGTCACCGTCGAGGAGTCGATGCCCATGCCGGCGGCCAGCGCCTTCACGCCCATCGGGCCCTCCTGGTCCAGGCGGTTGAGCAGCAGGTAGGCGGCGCGGTCCATGGAGTTGCGCGCCTGCCCGACCCCGCCGAGCCGGCTCTGTTCGGCGCGGCGGGCGAAGACGGCTACCTGGTGTTGCAGCGCGTCGAGAAGAGCGGTGTCGGTGTTGGTCGTCATGTCCGAAGAGGTGGGCATGGCCGGGTGCTCGCTTCATGGGGTGCGTACGGATTGGGGGACAGAGTACGCGGCCCGGGCGCCGGACGTACCGGCGCTGCCCAAACATGTGCCCGCCGGAGCGGGTCCGCCGCCTCGCGACGCCCGCTTGAGCCCGAACTGTAAGACTTGGCGCCATGGCCGATCACACGCCGCACGCGTCCGTCCCCGCCTCGCAGCGCGCGCTGTCCGCGGTCACGCTCGACGACGTACGGGAGGCCCAGAAGATGCTCTCCGGCGTCTCGCGCGCCACGGCGCTGGAAGGCAGCCGCTATCTGTCCGGGCTGGTCGGCGGGCCGGTGCACCTCAAGTGCGAGAACCTCCAGCGCACCGGCTCCTTCAAGATCCGCGGCGCCTATGTGCGCATCGCGGGGCTGAGCGCCGAGGAGCGGGCGGCGGGCGTGGTGGCGGCCAGCGCGGGAAATCACGCGCAGGGCGTGGCGCTGGCGGCTTCCTTGCTGGGGGTGCGCTCGACGGTGTTCATGCCGGTGGGGGCGCCGCTGCCGAAGGTCGCCGCGACCCGGGAGTACGGCGCCGAGGTGCGCCTGCACGGCCATGTCGTGGACGAGACGCTGGCCGCCGCGCAGGATTACGCGCGCGAGAGCGGCGCGGTCTTCATCCACCCCTTCGACCACCACGACATCATCGCGGGCCAGGGCACGGTGGGCCTGGAGATCCTGGAGCAGTGCCCGGAGGTGCGCACCGTCGTGGTGGGCATCGGCGGCGGTGGGCTCGCGGCGGGCGTCGCGGTGGCCGTCAAGGCGCTGCGCCCGGACGTACGGGTGGTCGGGGTGCAGGCGGCGGGCGCGGCGGCCTACCCGCCCTCGCTGGCGGCCGGGCGCCCGGTGTCCATCGAGTCGCCGTCGACGATGGCGGACGGCATCAAGGTGGGGCGGCCCGGCGATGTGCCGTTCAGAATTGTCGGCGATCTCGTGGACGAGGTCCGTACGGTGTCCGAGGACGAACTCTCCAGCGCGCTGCTGTTGTGCCTGGAGCGGGCCAAGCTCGTCGTGGAGCCGGCCGGGGCCAGCCCCGTGGCGGCCCTGCTGTCGCAGCCGAAAACCTTTGAGGGCCCGGTCGTTGCGGTGCTGTCCGGGGGGAATGTCGACCCGCTTCTGATGCAGCGCATCCTGCGGCACGGCATGGCCGCCGCCGGGCGCTATCTGTCGCTGCGGCTGCGGCTGACGGACCGTCCGGGGGCACTTGCGACGCTTCTGGGTGTGCTGTCAGTGGTGGACGCTAACGTCCTTGATGTGAGTCACGTACGGACCGATCCGCGGCTCGGACTCACCGAAGCGGAGGTGGAGTTGCACCTGGAGACCAAGGGCGTGGAGCACTGCGCCGAGGTGAGCGCCGCCCTTCGGGAGGCGGGCTACACCGTGATGCTCTGAGGCCGCGCCGAGGGGCAGGGAGCAGGGGGCGGGGGACGATGCAGCAGTTCATAGCGTGACACCACAGCTGGACAGCGGGAGGCGGCCGCGGAGCAGCGGGTCCCATCGCGATATGAGTATCGCGATGTATCGCGTATAGGGTAATATTCGGGGCCGGGTCGCTGTCGCGCAGGCGGCAGCCGGTGAGCGGACAAATGCCCGCAGGGCGGGTCGAGTCCGACGAACGTAAAATTCTTCGTGGAACTAACCCAAAACCCTGGGAGTCCCTACATGCCAGGCGCGATCTATGCCGAAGGTCTGGTGAAGACCTTCGGAGATGTCAGGGCACTGGACGGCGTCGATCTCGACGTCCCTGAAGGAACCGTCCTCGGTCTGCTCGGCCCCAACGGCGCCGGCAAGACCACCACCGTGCGGGTGCTGACGACCCTGCTCCAGCCCGACAGCGGCCGGGCCGTCGTCGCGGGTATCGACGTCCTCAAGCACCCCAACGAAGTGCGCCGGTCCATCGGCCTGTCCGGCCAATTCGCCGCTGTGGACGAGTATTTGACGGGCCGTGAGAACTTGATGATGGTCGGTCAGCTCTACCAGATGAGCGGTCGGGACGCGAAGGTGCGGGCCGGTGAGCTGCTGACGCGCTTCAACCTCGCCGACGCCGCCGACCGCCCCGCCAAGACCTACTCCGGCGGTATGCGGCGGCGGCTCGACCTGGCCGCCGCCCTGGTCGTCAGCCCGCCCGTGATGTTCATGGACGAGCCGACCACCGGCCTGGACCCGCGCAACCGGCAGCAACTGTGGGACGTCATCCAGGAGTTGGTGGCCGGCGGTACGACCCTGCTGCTCACCACGCAGTATCTGGAGGAGGCCGACCACCTCGCGCACGACATCTGCGTGGTGGACCACGGCAAAGTCATCGCCCGCGGCACCTCCGACCAGCTCAAGGCCCAGACCGGCGGCGAGCGCGTCGAGGTCGTCGTACACGCCCCCGAGCACATCGCCATCGCCGACGAGGTCCTGCGCGGCTTCGGCAAGGGCGAGGGGAAGATCGAGCAGCACACCCGCAAGATCACCGTCCCGGTGACCGGCGGCGCCAAGCTGCTCGCCGAGGTGATCCGCGAACTGGACGCGCGCGGCGTGGAGATCGACGACGTCGCACTGCGCCGCCCGACCCTGGACGATGTGTTCATCTCGCTGACCGGGCACGCCGCCGAGGCCGAGACCGAGGGTGGCGAGGACGTCCAGGACGCCGTGCCCAAGTCCAGGCGCGGCAGGCGCGGCGGCAAGGGCGACCCGACAGACAAGACCGGCAAGAGCGATAGGAACGACAAGGGGGTCGCGGGATGAGTGCCGTGACCGACACCGTCAGGCCCGGGATTCCGCAGGCGCGCGGCGGCGTGAGCCAGTCCGTGCGGGACTCCCTGGTCGTGGCCAAGCGCAATCTGATCCGCATGATGCGCATCCCGGAGATGGTCATCTTCGGGCTGGTCCAACCGATCATGTTCGTGGTGCTGTTCACGTACGTCTTCGGCGGATCCATCATCATCCCCGGCGCCGCACCGGGCAGCGCCCAGGCCTACCGCGAGTTCCTGATGGCGGGCATCTTCGCGCAGACCGTCACCTTCGCCACGGCGGGCGCGGGCGCGGGCATCGCCGACGACATGCACAAGGGCCTGATCGACCGCTTCCGTTCGCTGCCCATGGCGCGCGGCGCGGTGCTCACCGGCCGTACCCTCGCCGACCTGGTGCAGACCGCGCTGACCTTGGTCGTGCTGGCCGTGGTCGCCCTGCTCATCGGCTGGCGCACCCACGAGAACATCGCCAAGGTGCTGGCCGGCTTCGGCCTGCTGCTCCTGCTCGGCTACGCCTTCTCCTGGATCGGCGCGCTGATCGGCCTGACCGTGCGCACCCCGGAGGCGGCCACCTCCGGCGGGCTGATCTGGCTCTTCCCGCTCACCTTCATCTCCAACGCCTTCGTGCCGGTCGACGGCATGCCGAGGTTCCTGCAGCACGTCGCGGAGTGGAACCCCTTCAGCGCGACGGTGCAGGCCGCGCGGGAGCTGTTCGGCAACACCATCGACGGCAGGGCCACCTCGGTGACCGGGGCCTGGCCGATGGAGCACCCGGTGCTGGCGTCGGTGATCTGGTCCGTGGTCATCATCGTGTTCTTCCGGACCCTGGCGGTACGCAAGTACCGCTCGGCGACGGCCTGATGAGGCCGCGGGGCCGCTCGACCGCCCTGTGAGCGCGCAGGCACGCACCAACGGGCCCGGGCCCGTGGAACAGTGGTGATCAGCCCTGGTACGGCTTGGCGTCCAGGATCTTCACCGACGCCTTGCGGCCGTTGGGCAGCTCGTACTCCGCCTCGGCACCGACCTTCTTGCCATTGACGCCCGAGCCCAGCGGCGACTGCGGGGAGTAGGTCTCGATGTCCGAGCTCGCGTACTCCCGCGAAGCCAGCAGGAAGGTCACGGTGTCGTCCGGGTCTCCGTCGAACGCGATGGTGACGACCATGCCGGGGGCCACGACACCGGTGGCGGCGGGGGCCTCGCCGACCTTCGCGCTCTCCAGCAGCTGCGTGAGCTGGCGTACGCGAAGTTCCTGCTTGCCCTGCTCCTCCTTGGCCGCGTGGTACCCGGCGTTCTCCTTCAGGTCACCTTCTTCGCGGGCCGCCTGGATCTTCTCGGTGATCTCAGCGCGTGCGGGACCAGACAGGTACTCCAGCTCGGCCTTGAGCTGGTCATACGCCTCCTGGGTCAGCCAGGTGACGTTGTCGCTGGTCTGGGTCACAGGTGCTCCTCGTCGGTACTGGGGATAAATCAAACGCCCTACCAGGAAGGGTGCGCCTTCACAGGTGGGCGAAACCACGAGCCTAACAATTCCGGCACAAAAGGGGGAAGAGAAAATTCACAAGGAACGCGTCAGCACCGATCAGTGCTGGTCAGCGGCCGGTCGCCGGCTGGTCGGCGGTGGTCCGAAGGTGGGGCGGCCGTCCGCCGGTGTGCTGACGCGGCCGGTCAGCCGCGGCCCGAGGTGGTGCAGCCGACCAGCACGGCGTTGGTGGCCCGCTGGGTGGTCCGCAGCGTGACCTCGGTGTCCACCTGCTTCTCGCGCTGGTCGATGGTGACGTCCTTGCGCCCCACCTCCGCGCCGCTCTCGGCCTGCGAACGCAGCGTGCACACGCCGGTGGCGTCCGCGTCCTTGGTGACCTCCAGGTGCACCGTGACCTCGGTGTCGGAGGCCACGTTCCAGGTGATGACCCGGCCGCTGAGGTCCTGCCCCGAGACATAGGAGACGCCGATCCAGGCGACCACGCCGAGCAGGCCGGCACCCAGCACCGCGCCGATGATCTTCAGCTTGCGGTCCGCGCGCTGATCGGCGGAACGGCCGTAACGCCCGTCCGGCAGCCCCTCGCGCACCGCGCCCATGATCGTTCCTCCTGGTAGGGGGACCTGGAATTAATCGACCCCTCTCTTCAGTCACTATAGAGAGGCATTCAGAGGCATCTTCCACGGCCCTTCACTGAGGATCGAGTCTTGACTGAGCAGCTGCGATTGATGGCGGTCCACGCGCACCCCGACGACGAGTCGAGCAAGGGCGCGGCCACCATGGCCAAGTACGTGTCCGAGGGGGTGGAGGTGCTGGTCGTGACCTGCACCGGCGGCGAGCGGGGCTCCATCCTCAACCCCAAGCTCCAGGGCGACGCGTACATCGAGGAGCACATCCACGAGGTGCGCAAGAAGGAGATGGACGAGGCCCGGGAGATCCTGGGCGTCAAGCAGGAGTGGCTGGGCTTCGTGGACTCCGGGCTGCCCGAGGGCGACCCGCTGCCGCCGCTGCCCGAGGGCTGCTTCGCGCTCCAGGACGTCGAGGAGGCGGCCGAGCCCCTGGTGAAGCTGATCCGTGAGTTCAAGCCGCAGGTCATCACGACCTACGACGAGAACGGCGGCTACCCGCACCCCGACCACATCATGACCCACAAGATCACGATGGTGGCCTTCGAGGCGGCCGGGGACGCGGAGAAGTACCCCGGGGCCGGCGAGCCCTTCCAGCCGCAGAAGCTCTACTACAACCAGGGCTTCAACCGCCCGCGCACCCAGGCCCTGCACGAGGCCATGCTGGAGGCCGGGCTGGAGTCCCCCTACGGGGAGTGGCTCAAGCGTTGGGAGGACTTCGAGCGCCGCGAGCGCACCCTGACCACGTACGTACCCTGCGCGGACTTCTTCGAGATCCGGGACAAGGCGCTGATCGCGCACGCCACCCAGATCGACCCCGACGGCGGGTGGTTCCGGGTGCCGATGGACCTCCAGCGCAAGGTCTGGCCCACCGAGGAGTACGAGCTCGCGAAGTCTTTGGTGGACACTTCCCTCCCCGAGGACGACCTCTTCGCGGGCATCCGCAACAATTGAGCCCATGATGAGCGCGACCAGCACCCTCGCCATGACGCAGTTCGTCACTCTTGCCGACAACTTCGACAAGGACAAAGTGACTCCCGGCGTCCTCGGCTTCATCGTCTTCGCGGTCATCGGCGGTGCCGTGTGGCTGCTGATGAAGTCCATGAACAAGCACATGAAGAAGGTCGACTTCCAGGAGAAGGGGGCTCCCGGTGAGGACGGCCCGGCGGGCCCGGCCACGGCCGACCGCTCGGAGGCGACCGCCGAGCGGCCCGCCTCCCCGAAGGCGGCCCCGGCCAAGGGCGCCCGGCCCAAGACGAGCTGAGCCGCGCGCCGCGCTGTCCCACCCGGGTTCACCGTCAGTGCGGTGAAGCCGCCGCCACGCCCATGACCTCGCGGGCGTGGCGGTTGGGGACCATGCCCAGGCGCCACGCCTGCCAGCCGGCCTCCAGCTCCACACCGCGCTCCAGCAGCAGCCCGAACGCCTCCACACAGTCCTCCAGCTTCGAGTCACGGCTGGGGTGGCCCTCCTGCGCCAGCCGCGCGAGCTCTCCCTGGGCCACGGCCGTGCCCACCACCGAGCCGCCGGGGGAGGCGTAGGGCAGCAGCGTGCAGCGCAGGAAGCGGGCCCAGTCCTCGCCCCGCCGGTCGCCGTAACCGGCGAACGTCCGCGCCGCCTCGTCGGCCAGCTCCAGGGCCTGCGCCGCGCGCGCGTTGCCCGCATCGATGATCACCAGTTCCAGGCAGGACCAGGCCTCCCCGTGCGGCACACCGATGCGCTGGAAGTCCTTGCGGGCGTCCTGCAGCAGCTGCCGGGCGAAGCCGCTGTTGCGCAGCGAACCGGTCTGGGCGGCGCGCAGATCGCGGGTCACCCGGCCCGAGTGGTGCCGGGCGCAGGCCAGGCCGTAGCCGTCCTGCATCCTGCTGAACATCGTCCGCGAGCGCTCCAGATGCCGCACCGCGGCGTCGTGGTCGCCGCGCTCCTCCAGCGACTGGCCCAGGTAATACAGCGTCCAGGCCTCGCCGCGCGCGTCCTCGTGGCGCCGGTGCAGCGGCAGCGCCTGGCGCAGCTGGTCCACGGCCGGGCCCGGATCGCCGGCCACCAGCCGCGCCCGCGCCAGCTGCGTCATCGCCCAGGCCTCGCCGCGCTCGTCGTGCGTACGGCCGTACAGGTCCGACGCCGAGTGGAACTCCCGCTCCGCATCGGCGACTTGGCCCATGCGCAGATACACCTGCCCCAGCTGGAAGTGCGCCCAGGCCTGGCCGTGCAGGCTCTCGCTCTCGCGGTGCAGCTCCAGTGCCTCGTGCAGCAGCTGGAGCGCCTCGGCTATCTGCGCGCGGTCCCGCTCCACCGCCGCCAGGGCGTGCAGCGTCCAGGCCCGGTCGCCGCGCAGGTCCTGCTCGGACTGCATGCCCAGCGCCTCGCGCAGCTTGCTCGCCGCCTCCGTCAGATTGCCCTGCTGCTGCAGGGTGATGCCCAGATCGCGCAGCGCCCGCGCGGCACCCGCCGGATGCTGCGCCTCGAAGTAGAGGTCCACCACGGAGGACAGGGTCGTGCGCGCCCGGTCCAGCTCGCCCAGCTGCCGGGCCGCCACGCCTGTGCGCCACTGCACGGACCGTACGAGCATCCCCTGGCCCACCGCCTTGGTCAGCTCGCTCAGCTCGCCCAGGCGGTACAGGTCGCCGCGCAGCAGGCAGTAGTCGGCCAGCGCGCCCAGCAGGTGCGAGACGGTGGCCTGGTCCACGTCCTGGTCGGCGTGGCGCAGCGCGGCCGTGATGAAGCTGGTCTCGTCGTCCAGCCACTGCAGCGCCGCGTCCAGTGAGGTGAAGCCGTGCGACCCGAAGCGGTCGGCACGGGTGGAGGTGCGCCCGTCGACCAGGCGGATGACGGAGTCCGCCAGCTCCGCATAGCTGCGGATCAGCCGCTCCTGGGCGGTGGACCGCTCGCCCGGCTCCTCCTCGTCCACCAGCCGGGCGTGGGCGAAGCGGTGCACGAGGGCGTGCAGGCGGTAGCGGTCGCCGCGCACCTGCTCGATCAGCCCGGCCCGCGCCAGCGCCGCCAGCTGCCGCTCGGCCTCGCCCTCGGCGACCCCCAGCAGGGCCGCGGCGGCGGCCGCGCCCAGGCTCGCCCGGCCCACCAGCGCCAGCCGGCGCAGCAGCCGCCGCGCGGACTCGGCCTGGTCGGAGTAGCGCAGCCACAGCGCCCGCTCCACCGGCGAGACGGGACCGTAGGCCTCCAGGTCGGTGGCCAGCGACTCGGGAGTGCGCGTGCCCAGCGCCGAGCCCGCCACCCGCAGCGCCAGCGGCAGCCCGGCACACAGCTCGCCTATGCGGTCGATGGAGCGGGAGTCGTACGGACCCGCCTCGGCGCCGCCGTCCTGCGCCGCGGCCGCCGTGGCCCGCAGCAGCTCCTCGGTGCCCGCGGCGTCCAGCGCACCCACCGGCAGGTGGCGCACCCAGGCCTGGAGGTCGGCCGGCAGCTCCAGCGGCTCGCGGGAGGTGACCAGCACCAGGCTGTCGGAACGATCCGGCACCAGGGTGCGCACCTGCTCCGGGTCCGCCGCGTCGTCCAGCAGGACCGTCACGGGCAGGCCCGTCACATGCTGGTGGTACAGCTCGGTGAGCCGCTTGACGTGCTGCTCCTGGGAGGGCCGCTCGCGGAACAGCAGCTGCTCGCGGGGCGCGCCGAGCCGGTTGAGCAGGTGCAGCAGCGCGTCGCGGGTCGACAGCGGCTGCTCGCTCGCGGTGCCGGCGCCCAGGTCCACCACGCACGCGCCGCGGAACTGGTCGCGCAGCTGGTGCGCGGCCCGCAGCGCCAGGGTCGTGCGCCCCGAGCCCGGCTCGCCGTGCAGCACCACCACCGTCGGCCTGGTCTCCGTGCTGGCCCGTCCGGCGTGCACCCACTGCGCGATCTGGGTCAGCTGCGCCCGCCGCCCCGCGAACGGCCCCTCGGGGCGCGGCAGATGGGAGAAGGACCGCTCCAGGACCGAGCGCTGGCGCGCTGCCGCACTGCGGTCGGCACCGCGCAGCTGCGGCACCCGCGCCGTCTTCGCCGGGGCGGGGGTGCCCGCCCCGCCGGCCGCCCTGGTCGCCGCCGTCAGCATCCGCTGCTGGTCCAGGAAGGGCCGTATGCCGCGCACCTCCAGCGCCGTCAGCCACTGCAGCCGCAGCTGCTCGGGCCCGCCCGGCTGCCCGCGCATGCCCGCCTGGCGGTGCGCCGCGGGCCAGTGGCCTGCCGTCAGCTTCACGAAGGTGGCGGCGGCGCCGGCCGCCGCCACGGCGAGCCCGACGCCCACCGCGGTGCCGGGCCCGGTGCCGTACGCCAGGTCCGTGCCGAACGCCGCGACGGCCGCGACGGCCGTGGCCACCGCGGGGGTGCCCAGCTCCTTGCGCGACAGCCGCTCCGAGAGCGGGCGCCGCCCGGCCTCTGCCTCGTCCAGCGCGCGGACGAACGCGCCGTACTCCTCCGAGGCCGTCCCCGCCAGGTCGTCCAGCGCCGCGCGCGCCCGGGTCAGCAGCACGCCTGCTTCGATACGCCCGCCGGAGCGGCGCACCTCCTCTTCCACGGCCCGCGCCAACAGCCCTTCCGCTTCCGCCCGATGGCTGTCCCGCAACACAGCCAGTGAGCCCGGCATGCGCTTCCCCCTCCAGCAGTCCTCAGCTCCCACAGCGCCGGTGCCGTGACCGGCCCGACGGTCCTTCGCGTTGATCGCCTTCGTACGCACAGTGTTCCGCGTCGACGCGGATTACGGCAGGCCTGTGGATAACTCCCGGAGGACAACTCCCGGCCCCTGGCCGGAAACCCCGGGCAGCCCCCGGACCGCGGACCGCAAGGCCCCCGGAACCCCGGCCGGACAAACCGCCCCCGCTCCCCGTCGAGCGGCGTCCCTTGAGGGAGGATGGCCCCATGCCGAACCGCCTGGCTCATGAGACTTCCCCGTATCTGCTCCAGCACGCCGAGAACCCGGTCGACTGGTGGCCGTGGTCGCCCGAGGCGTTCCAGGAGGCGAGGCGGCGGGACGTACCGGTCCTGCTGAGCGTCGGCTACAGCTCGTGCCACTGGTGCCACGTCATGGCGCACGAGAGCTTCGCGGACGGGGCCACCGCCGAGCTGGTCAACGCCGGTTTCGTGGCGGTGAAGGTGGACCGCGAGGAGCGCCCGGACGTGGATGCCGTCTATATGGAGGCCGTGCAGGCCGCCACCGGCCAGGGCGGCTGGCCCATGACCGTCTTCCTCACCCCCGACGCCGAGCCCTTCTACTTCGGTACGTACTTCCCGCCCGCGCCGCGCGGCGGCCTGCCCTCCTTCCGCCAGGTGCTCCAGGGCGTCACCAAGGCCTGGGCGGACCGCCGCGAGGAGGTCGGCGAGGTCGCCGCGCGCCTGGTGCGCGACCTGTCCGCGCGCCGCCTGACCGACACCGGTGACGGGCCGCCCGGGCCAGAGGACCTGCACGCCGCCCTGATGGGCCTGACCCGCGAATTCGACGCGGTGCGCGGCGGGTTCGGCGGCGCGCCGAAGTTCCCGCCGTCCATGGCGATGGAGTTCCTGCTGCGCCATCACGCGCGTACGGAGTCCGAGGCGGCCCTGCAGATGGTGCAGTCCACCGCCGAGGCGATGGCCCGCGGCGGCATCTACGACCAGCTCGGCGGCGGCTTCGCGCGCTACGCGGTCGACGCGACCTGGACCGTCCCGCACTTCGAGAAGATGCTGTACGACAACGCGCTGCTGTGCCGGGTGTACGCCCACCTGTGGCGGGCCACCGGCTCCGACCTGGCCCGGCGTATCGCGCTGGAGACCGCCGACTTCATGGTGCGCGAACTGCGCACCCAGCAGGGCGGGTTCGCCTCCGCGCTGGACGCCGACTCCGACGACGGGAGCGGCCGGCACGTCGAGGGCGCCTACTACGTATGGACCCAGGAGCAGCTGCGCGAGGTCCTGGGCGAGAAGGACGCGGGGCTGGCCGCCGCGTACTTCGGCGTCACCGAGGAGGGCACCTTCGAGGAGGGCGCCTCCGTGCTCCAACTGCCCGACAACGAAGCCCTGGCCGAGGCCGGACGCATCGCCGCCATCAAGGAGCGGCTGCTGGCCGCCCGCGAGCAGCGGCCCCGCCCGGGGCGCGACGACAAGATCGTCGCCGCCTGGAACGGGCTGGCGATCGCCGCGCTCGCCGAGACCGGCGCCTACTTCGGCCGCCCGGACCTCGTCCAGGCCGCCACCGACGCCGCCGACCTGCTCGTACGCGTCCACATGGACTGGCAGGCCCGGCTGCTGCGCACCTCCCGCGACGGTGCCCCTGGCACCAACTCCGGTGTCCTGGAGGACTACGCGGATGTCGCCGAGGGCTTCCTGACCCTGGCCTCGGTCACCGGCGAGGGCGTCTGGGTCGACTTCGCGGGCTTCTTCCTGGACACCGTACTGGCCCACTTCACCGCCGAGGACGGCTCGCTGTACGACACCGCCGACGACGCGGAGGCGCTGATCCGCCGCCCCCAGGACCCGACCGACAACGCCACGCCGTCGGGCTGGAGCGCGGCGGCCGGCGCCCTGCTGTCGTACGCCGCGCTGACCGGCAGCGGACCGCACCGGGACGCCGCCGAGAAGGCCCTGGGTGTGGTCAAGGCGCTGGGCGGCCGGGTGCCGCGCTTCATCGGCTGGGGTCTCGCGGTGGCCGAGGCCGCCCTGGACGGCCCGCGCGAGATCGCCGTCCTGGGCCCGCACGGCGAGGCGGCCACCGCCGCGCTGCACCGCACCGCCCTGCTCGGCACGGCCCCCGGCGCGGTCGTCGCCCTGGGCGAGCCCGGCTCGGACGACGCGGAGGCCATCCCGCTCCTCAAGGACCGCCCGCTGCTGGAGGGCCGCCCCGCCGCGTATGTCTGCCGCGCCTTCACCTGCGAACGCCCCACCTCGGACCCGGAGGAACTGGCCGAGCGGCTGCGGTCGTAGGGCCTGTCGTCACAGTCCCGCCTGCCTGGCGACGCCTGGCAGGCGCGCTGGCCGACCTCGCCGCCCACCCGCACCCCGTAGGGGACGGTACGCACCGCCCTAGGACCGCAGGCCGAGAAGGGGCGTAGGTCCAGGGGCGGACTTGAACTTGACGCGAGGGTCAAGTTCTAGCGTCGGGGCATGACGAACCGCACGCACCGCGAGGTCCGCCTCGCAGCCCGTCCCACCGGCCCCCTCACCGACGAGCTCTTCGAGATCGCCGAGGTGCCGGTGCCCGAACCGGCGCCCGGCCAGATACTCGTACGCAACACCGTCATGGCCGTGGCCGCC
Organism: Streptomyces sp. UF-297; assembly: GCF_058245575.1. Lineage (NCBI taxonomy): Bacteria > Bacillati > Actinomycetota > Actinomycetes > Kitasatosporales > Streptomycetaceae > Streptomyces > Streptomyces sp. UF-297. Next base: position 48,408 of record NZ_JBSIBZ010000072.1, read on the forward strand.
GTGATGCGCACCCTCATGGAGGAGAACGCCGGACTGCCGATGCCGTCCTTCGTGCCGGGGCAGCCGCTGTACGGGGGCGCCATCGGCGAGGTCGTCGCGGCGCCCGGTACCGACTTCCGCCCCGGCGACCTGGTCGAGCACAACCTCGGCTGGCGGGAGTACGCCGTCGTGGACGCCGCGCGGGCCACCCGGCTGGACGCCAAACTGCTGCCCGACCCCGCCGCGTACCTCTCCCAGGGGCCCACCGCCTGGATGGGCATCGTGCGCGGCACCCAAGTGCGCGAGGGCGACACGGTGTTCATCACCGGGGCCGCGGGCGGCGTGGGCACGCTGGCCGGGCAGATCGCCAAGCTGCGCGGCGCCGCCCGCGTCATCGGCTCCACCAGCTCCCGGCGCAAGGCCGATGTGCTCATCAACGAACTGGGCTACGACGCGGTGGTGATCCGCGGCGCGGGCCCCATCGAGGAGCAGCTGCGCAAGGCCGCTCCCGAGGGCATCGACGGCCTCTTCGACAACGTCGGCGGTGAGCAGTTGCAGGCCGCCATCGCGGTGGCCAAGCCGCGGGCCCGCCTCGCGCTCATCGGCGCGCTGGCCAACCAGCTGACGGGGAACGCCGAGACCAGGGAGAAGACCCCGATCGACACCGTGTCGCTGCTGGCCCGCAGCATCACCGTGCGCGGCATGGCCCTCTACGACAACCTGGATCTGATCCCGGAGTGGAACGCGCAGTTCGGGCGCGGGCTGCGGGACGGCACGCTCACCTTCCCGCACGCCCGGCTGCACGGCATCGCCCAAGCGCCGCAGGCGCTGCGGGAGTTGATCGAGGGGCGCCACCTGGGGGCCGTACTGGTGGAGTTCTGAGAGCGAGGGTCCGGGCCGAAGGGGGAGGGTGCGCTCCGGCGTGCCCTCCGGGGGGCTTGTAGCCTCTGAGGCGTGGAGCAACTGGTCAGGAACTGGTCATTGACGGACGAGGCCGCCGCTTTGCGGGACGGCCGCAGCGATCCGGCCGACGCGGTGGAACGATCCTGCGCCCGGATCGACGAGGTGGACGGGGAGATCAAGGCCTTCGTCCCCGAACCGGAGCGCCGCGCCCGGCTGCTGGCCGCCGCACAGAAGCTGGCGGGCGGTGCCCGGGAGCCGGGCGCCCGCCCCGCGCTGTACGGAATCCCGGTCGGGGTCAAGGACATCGTGCGGGTGGCGGGCCTGCCCACGCGCGCGGGCTCGGCGCTGCCGCCCGAGGCGCTCGACGGCCCGCAGGCGGCGGTGGTGGACCGGCTGGAGGCGGCGGGCGCACTGGTGGCGGGCAAGACCGTGACGGCCGAGTTCGCCGTACTGGCGCCGGGGCCGACCCGCAATCCGCACAACACCGCGCACACGCCCGGCGGTTCGAGCAGCGGCTCGGCGGCCTCGGTGGCGGCGGGCATGGTGCCGCTGGCGATCGGCACCCAGACGGTGGGGTCGATGATCCGCCCGGCCGCGTACTGCGGAGTGATCGGCTTCAAGCCGACGTTCGGGCGTATCCCCGTGGACGGGGTGATTGCCAACGCCCCGTCCTTCGACACCCTCGGCGTCTACGCCACCGATGTCGCGGGGGCGGCGCTGGCGGCCTCGGTGCTGTGCGACCACTGGCGCCAGGGCGCCGCCCCTGAGGGCCCCACGGTGCTCGGTGTCCCCGTCGGGCCGTACCTGGAGCGGGCCGGGGACGAGGCGCTTCAGGCCTTCAACGGCCAGGTGGAGCGGCTGCGTTCGGCCGGGTACGAGGTGCGCAGGGTGCCGGTGATGGCGGACTTCGAGGACATCGTCCGGCACCTTTTCACGATGAACCGTTACGAGGTCGCGCGCACCCACACCGAGTGGTTCGCGCGCTTCGGCGACCTGTACCGCGCGGAGACGGCCGGCGCCATCCGCGAGGGGCACCAGGTCCCCGAGGCCGCGTACGAGCAGGCGCGGCGCGGGCGCGAGGAGTTCAGGGCGCGGCTGGCCGAGGAGACGGACGCGGCGGGCATCGCAGCGTGGATCACCCCGGCCGCGACCGGCCCCGCGCCGCACGGGCTCGCCACCACGGGCAGCTCGATCATGTGCCTGCCGTGGAGCGACACCGGCCTGCCCTCGCTGACCCTGCCCGCGGGCCGGGCCACAGGCGGACTGCCGCTGGGGCTCCAGCTGGTGGGCCGGGCCGGGGCCGACGAGGAACTGCTGGCCCGGGCCCCGGGCATCGAGGCCGCGCTGGGCGGCATCGACGGCACCGCCCGCACCCACTGACCCAGCTGCGCTGCCCGGCCTGACCGACCGGGGAGCCGACGGACCGACCGGGGAGGAAGGACGGATGCGGATCGGAGACGCCGCGGCCGCCGCGGGGATGATCCCGAGGGCGCTGCGCTATTACGAACAGCACGGGCTGGTACGGGCCGACCGCACGCCCTCGGGACACCGGGTGTACGGCCCCGAGCACGTGCGCCGCCTGCGGGCGCTGCGCGAACTGCTGGACGCCGGGCTGACGGTGGGGGACCTGCGGGCCTTCGAGCCGATCCTGGACACGCTGCCGCCCAGCGGCATGGCGGAGGTCTTCCGCTACGACGCGTCCCGCGCCCAGGGGCAGCAGGCCCGGGCCCAGGCCGTGGCCCGCAGCCGGCTGGCCGACCTGGACGCGCGCATCGAGCGGCTGTCGCAGCTGCGGGAGCGGCTGGCGCTGCGGCTGGGGGAGCCGCCGCGCGAGCCGGGGCGGGTGGGCGCGTACACGGGGCGGCTCAGGGAGTGAAGCAGGGCCCCTGGCCCGGGAGTCGGCCGTTCGCGGGCCGGCCGTTCGCGGGCGGGCCGGCCGAGGGCCGGTCGCCGCGTCGGGCCGCGCGTCAGAGGGTGAGGCCGCGGGCCAGTACGTCCATGGTGGTGCCGATGAGCTGCTCCAGGTCGCTCCTGTGGCCGGTCTCCACCCAGCGCATCATCGCCTCCTGGAGGGCCGCCATGATGGCCGCCGCGATGACCCGGACCTCCAGGTCGCCGGCGGGCCGCCCGGAGCGCTCGGCCAGCACGCCCGCGATCATGGCGGCGTCGCGCGCGGTGTTCTCCGCCATCCGGCCCCGCAGCGCGGGCACTTCGTGCACCAGGAGGGTGCGCTGGCGCAGCACCGCGCGGTCCTGGGCGGTGAGGCGGCGCAGCGCGTCCAGGGCGGCGTGCCGCAGCGACTCCACCATCGGCTCGTTTGCGGGCCTGGCCCGGATGCCGGCCTCCAGCTCGGGGTCGTACTCGTCGGTGAGCACGATGTCTTCCTTGGTGGGGAAGTAGCGGAAGACGGTGCTGGGGGAGACCTCGGCGGCCTCGGCGATGCGGTCCACCGGGGTCGCGTCGTAGCCCTGCTCGGCGAAGAGCTGGTAGGCGGCCCGGCGGATGGTCCGCCGGGTCTGGATCTTCTTCCGTTCGCGCAGTCCGATCTTGGGGGTCGCGGGCTGCGCTGCGGAGCTGCTGCGTGCGGAGGGCATGGTCAACATTGTCGGCCATCGGTCCGCCCGCGGCCCTGTCGCGAATCGGCCGGGGCGCGGCGGGGGAGCGGGCGGACGAAGTGCGCTGTTAATCCTTAATGACACTCTGTCTGTCAGTGGTGTGTGTAACTCTCTCAGTAGGGCATGGTCGCGTTCAGTGATGTCAACGGTGATGCCTTGATGGGGGTGTTGCGAGGATGCGTAGTGGAATTCAGGTGAGTGCAGTGCTCGCGGCGGCGCTGTGCGTCGGAGGGTTCCTCGTGGGCGGCACGACGGCGGTGGTCGCGGTGACGGTGGCCTTCGTGGCCGCCCTGACATGGCAAGTGGCCGCGGCCTCACGGCCACGGCCACTTGCGGGACGACGGGTCCCCGGCGCGCAGATGCCGGGTGCGCGGATCTCAGGCGTGCGAATAGGCCACCAGAGAGATGCCGACGTAGTGCACCACGAAGGCGGCCAGCGTCAGCGAGTGGAACACCTCATGGAACCCGAACCACCGAGGTGACGGATTCGGGCGCTTGATTCCGTAGATCACGCCGCCCGCGCTGTAGAGGAGTCCGCCCACGATCACCAGGACCAGGACGGCGATGCCGCCCTTGCTCAGGAAGTCGGGGAGGAAGAAGACGGCCGCCCAGCCCATCGCGATGTAACAGGGGGTGTAGAGCCAGCGCGGTGCGCCGACCCAGAAGACGCGGAAGGCGATACCGGCCAGGGCGGCCGCCCACACGGCCCACAGCAGCAGCTGACCGCGGGTGCCGGGGACGAGCAGCATGGTGAGCGGGGTGTAGGTGCCCGCGATGATCAAGAAGATATTGGCGTGATCGAGGCGGCGGAGTATCGCGCTGGTGCGCGGACCCCAGTTGCCCCGGTGATAGAGCGCGCTGATCCCGAAGAGCAGACAGGCGGTCAGGGTGTAGATCGCACACGCCACCCGTCCACGGGTGCTGTCGGCGAGTGCGGTGAGCAGGACGCCCGAGAAGAGGGCGGCGGGGAACATCCCGGCATGCAGCCATCCCCGCAGTTTCGGCTTCAGGGGGGCGGCCGCCGCGGCCACCGCGGTGACCGCGGTGGTCACAGGGGTCGAATGGCTCTCGGCGGCGTGAGGCGCGGAAGTCATGCCCGCAATGCTACCTACGCAACCGTAGGTTATGGATTGGTCGGGAAGTGGTGACGGTCACGAGAGCGCCCTCTGGACAGATAAGGATCGGGGCCGGATGATCAAATGAGTGCGGTCGGCACCGGATGAGCGGTCGCGAAGCATCCGGGTCGCAGCCCCCAAGGGGCGACAACGACAAAAACGGGCGCTCGGGATGGAGCTGCCCGTCCTCAACCCTCAAAGAGGAGCGATCGTGGCGCGCGACGCTGTGCTGCCTGGCGGCGACCCCCAGAACCCCAAGGCACCCACCAGCCATCAAGAACTGATCGCCTGGGTCGACGAGATCGCGTCGATCACCCAGCCGGACCGGGTCGTATGGTGCGACGGCTCGGAGGCGGAGTACGAGCGGCTGAGCGAAGAGCTCGTCGCCAAGGGCACGTTCAAGAAGCTCGACCCGATCAAGCGGCCCAACTCCTACTACGCCGCCTCCGACCCGACGGATGTCGCGCGTGTCGAGGACCGCACCTTCATCTGCTCCCAGAAGGAGGAGGACGCGGGCCCGACCAACCACTGGAAGGCTCCCGCGGAGATGCGCGAGATCTTCACCGGTGAGCAGGGCATCTTCCGCGGCTCGATGCGCGGCCGGACCATGTACGTCGTCCCGTTCTGCATGGGCCCGCTCGGCTCGCCGCTGTCCGCCCTCGGCGTGGAGATCACCGACTCCGCGTACGTCGCCGTCTCGATGCGCACCATGACCCGCATGGGCCAGGCCGTACTGGACGAGCTGGGCAGCGACGGTTTCTTCGTCAAGGCCGTGCACACCCTCGGCGCCCCGCTGGCCGAGGGCGAGCAGGACGTGCCGTGGCCCTGCAACTCCACCAAGTACATCTCGCACTTCCCCGAGGACCGCGAGATCTGGTCCTACGGCTCGGGCTACGGCGGCAACGCCCTGCTCGGCAAGAAGTGCTACGCGCTGCGCATCGCCTCGGTGATGGCGCGCGACGAGGGCTGGCTCGCCGAGCACATGCTGATCCTCAAGCTCACCCCGCCGCAGGGCGAGTCCAAGTACGTCGCCGCCGCGTTCCCGTCCGCCTGCGGCAAGACCAACCTGGCCATGCTGGAGCCCACCATCTCCGGCTGGACGGTGGAGACCATCGGCGACGACATCGCCTGGATGCGCTTCGGCGAGGACGGCCGCCTCTACGCCATCAACCCCGAGGCCGGCTTCTTCGGCGTCGCGCCCGGCACCGGTGAGCACACCAACGCCAATGCCATGAAGACCCTTTGGGGCAACTCCGTCTTCACCAACGTCGCCCTCACCGACGACAACGACGTGTGGTGGGAGGGCATGACCGAGGAGCAGCCCGCCCACCTGACGGACTGGAAGGGCAACGACTGGACGCCCGGGTCCGGTGTGCCCGCGGCCCACCCCAACGCCCGCTTCACCGTCCCGGCCGGGCAGTGCCCGATCATCGCGCCCGAGTGGGAGGACCCCAAGGGCGTGCCGATCTCGGCGATCCTCTTCGGCGGCCGCCGCGCCAGCGCCGTACCCCTGGTCACGGAGTCCTTCGACTGGCAGCACGGCGTCTTCCTCGGCGCCAACGTCGCCTCGGAGAAGACCGCGGCGGCCGAGGGCAAGGTCGGCGAGCTGCGCCGCGACCCGTTCGCCATGCTGCCCTTCTGCGGCTACAACATGGGCGACTACATGGGCCACTGGGTCAATGTCGCCAAGGGCAAGGACCAGTCCAAGCTGCCCAAGATCTACTACGTCAACTGGTTCCGCAAGAACGACGCGGGCAAGTTCGTCTGGCCCGGCTTCGGCGAGAACAGCCGGGTGCTGAAGTGGATCGTGGAGCGTCTGGAGGGCAAGGCCGCGGGCGTCGAGACGCCGATCGGTGTGCTGCCGACCAAGGACGCGCTGGACACCGACGGCCTCGAACTGGCCGACGCCGACCTGGACTTCCTGCTCACCGTCGACAAGGACGTGTGGCGCGAGGAGGCGGCGCTGGTGCCCGAGCACCTCAACACCTTCGGCGACCACACGCCCAAGGAGCTGTGGGACGAGTACCGCGCGCTGGTGCAGCGCCTGGGCTGATCCGCGCAGCGTTCACGGCCGGGGGGGGGGGGGGGGGGGGGGGGGGGGGGGGGGGGGGGGGGGGGGGGGGGGGGGGGGGGGGGGGGGGGG
>NZ_JBSIBZ010000073.1:0-54744 GCF_058245575.1 Streptomyces sp. UF-297
CGCGCCCGCGGCCGGGTCGCCGAGCTGGTCGGCCATGGGCGCGCAGATGCGATGCAGCGCGGCGGAGGTTTCGTAGTCGCCTTGCCCGAAGGACACCAGCCCGCGGGCCCACAGGGCCCAGAAACGCTCCTGGCCGGGCCCTGCGTCCGGTTCCTTGCCCAGGGCCCGGTCCAGGTAGTGGCGGCCTTCGCGCAGGAAGCCGCAGCCGAACCAGAAGAACCACAGATTGCCCGTCAGCTCCAGCGCGTAGCGCGGGTCCGGGTCGGCGAGGCAGTGCTCCAGGGCTGTGCGCAGATTGGCGTGTTCGGCGGACAGGCGCTCGGACCACGCCACTTGGCCGGGGCCGAACCACTCCCGGTCGCCGGTGCGGGCCAGCCAGCGGTAGTAGTCCCGGTGCCGCTCCTGGGGTGCGGGCCGTTCACCGAGCCTTGCCAGCCACTCCTGGCCGTACTCGCGCACCGTGTCCAGCATCGAATAGCGCGGGCCTCGGGCGGTGGCCACCCGCCGCAGCACCGACTTGTCCGCCAGGGCGGACAGCAGACCGGCCACTTGCCGGGTGCCGAGCGGGCCGCCGGCGCAGACCCCTTCCGCCGCTTCCTGCTCGAAGCCGTCGGCGAAGACCGACAGGCGGGCCCAGGCCAACCGCTCCAGCGGGGTGCACAGTTCGTGGCTCCAGCCGATCGTGGTCCGCAGCGTCTGGTGCCGGGGCAGCGCCAGCGGCGACATGGGTGCCGACTCTGCGGTGAGCACCTCGAAGCGGGACTGCAGCCGCTTGAGCAGTTCCGGCACGGACAGGATGGCCAGCAGGGCGGCGGCCAGCTCCAGGGCGAGCGGGATGCCGTCCAGGCGGCGGCAGATCTCTTCGACCTCCGCCTGCTCGGTCTCGGTCAGCGCGAGGCCCGGTAGGGCGGCCGTGGCCCGTTGGAGGAACAGGGCCACCGCCTCGCTCGGCTCCTCCCGCCCCTGCTCCGTCCCTGCCGCGGAGGGCGGGGGCAGGGCCAGCGGAGGCACCTGCAGTACCTGCTCGCCGCGGGCCATCAGGGGCTGGCGGCTGGTGGCCACGATGCGCAGGTGGGGCGCCTCGGCCAGCAGCACCTCGACTGCCTGCGCACAGGCCGGGAGCAGTTGTTCGCACCCGTCCAGAAGCAGCAGCAGGCGCCGCCCGGCCAGCCACTCGCACAGCACCACCCGCTGTGGACGCGTGGTCTGATCGGCCAGCGGCAGCGCCTCGGCCACCACGCCGTACACCATCTCGGGCTGGCGCAGGTCGCCCAGCTCGACCAGCCAGACGCCGTCCGGATACTCCTCGCCCATCTGCTCGCACGCCTGCCGGGCCAGGCGGCTCTTGCCCACCCCGCCCACGCCCGTCAGCGTCGTGAGCCGGGACGCGGCGAACAGGCTACCCAGTGCTGCGAGTTCGGTGCGGCGCCCCACGAACCCTGTTGGCTCGGGACGAAGATTTCCCCTCGCCCCCGCCGCGTCCGCCACAGCCACCGAAGGCACTCCCCGCGTCAGAGGAGGCCAGTGTGGCGGATACCGGCGTGGCACAGGGGCTTTGTCGGAGCTCGCACACAACAGAGGAGGAATTGACCGCACGGGACCGACTCATGACTGGCTTTGTGCTCCGGTTCGTGGATCTCGTCGATCATTACCAGGCGCATGCCTGCCTTGTTGTAGGTGTGGCAGACGGCGTCGGTGATCTGGGTCTGGGCCATCCGGGTAGGCTGCCGATCAGGTGCCGTCCGACCAAGAGCCAACAGAAACGGCCTAGTCCTGGGCTTCGCAGGTCGTTGATGTGTATGGCGTGACCGGCTTGGGGCGTCCCCAAGCCGGGGTGTGACGTCGGCCGGGATGCGTCGTAGTCCGCCGACGGCGCATCCGGGGGAGTGCGACCCGCTGGTGAGTGGCCCGGATCGCCTTCCTCGGGCGTTGCCGCGCCTGCCTCAAGTGCGCTGATTCGTCGGGGCCTTGAGGGACCTGAGGACCGAGGCGGCTTGGTGCTCGGCTCCCAGTTCATTGGGGTGAAGCGGGACGGCGAGGCCCGGAGGGTTGACGGTCAAGGGTGTGAAGCCTTCGACCCATTTGGTGCCGGGCTTCTGGCAGGCGTCATGGCCGATGCTGCCGGTGTAGGTGTCGACCAGCCGTACGTCCAGGCCGTTGACATCGCGGTCGGCGCGGGCGACGGCTTTGGCGAGGGCGGCGTTGATCTCTTTGAGCTTCTCGCCGATCCACATCAAGTCGCCGTTATTGGCCTGCACATAGGGGTAGCAGCCGTGGTCGGTCGGCGCCCCCGCGAGGTAGTCCACCACCAGCACCGTGGCATGAGGGGACAGTTCATGTACGCGCCGTACAGCGGCGTAGACCTTGTCTCCGGCCCGGGCGATGCGCTGGGACATCGTGTCCACACCGCCCTTGACCCATTTCTTCTTGCACTGCCCGCCGAACGGTGCCGGTAGCTCCGCTCCCGGGAGCAACCGCAGCGAGGGCAGCAGGTTGAAACAGTCAGCGGCGGCCCCGCCGAGGCCGGCGTCGTTGCCGCCGATGCCCATGGTGATCAGGTCTGTGGTGGGGGTGAGCCGGTCGAACTGCGGCGGGTTGTGCCCCCTGAACACGCCCAGGCGGCTGAGGTTCTGGGCCTTGGTGAAGTCCTCTGTGGTGGCGCCACCACAGGTAGCGTCACGGAAGGTGGGGACGTTGAGTTCCTTGGCTACTTTCTTCGGATAGTTCCATGTGGACTGAAAACAGGCGTACGGGACGTGCTTCCTCGATACGTTCGTCAGCAATGCGACATCCGCGGACCAGGAGTCGCCGAGGGCCACGTACTCCTTGTAGGTCCTGTGCGGTGCATCGTGCGTCGGTTCGGTTGCGGCCTGGGCAGGCAGCGGGGTGGCAAGCAGCGCGCTCAGCAGCGCAGCGGTGGATGTGGCCAGGGGCGGGCGGCGCAATCTCACGAACACTCCGGACGGTGGGTGGGAGGGGGTCGGTCACCTCCTATCCAGGCATCCGCACGAGGCTCCGCCGAGTGTTCGCCGTGTCTTTCACCCCAGGGAACAGGACCTGGCGGCCAACTGTGCGATCACCTCATTCGGCCCCCTCCTTTGGGGCTAGGTGTATTGCCCTGTGAGGTCGCTTCTGGTGGCTCTCGGACGGTGTCGCGGAGCCAGATGAGGATCGCGGCGGCGGCCAGGGCGTGGGCGCTTCGGCGTGATGGCCAGGGCCTCGCAGGTGTCGCGCCAGAGGAAGGACCGGTACGCGCCTCCGTTGTCCGACAGAATTCGCTCGATGGTAACGCCGTGTTCGGCGAACCACGCCACTGCTCGATGCAGCACCCCGACGGCGGTGATGGCGGTCTCGTCGTCGTGTACCTCGGTGTATGCGACGCGTGAGTGGTCGTCGATGATCGTGTGCATGAAGGCGTAGCCGAGTTTCGGGTTGCCCCACTTGCTCTTCAGCTTGTCGGGAGTGGCCGAGCGGTTCTTCTCGCCTTGCCGTCGCCCGACGTAGCGCCATCCACCGCCGTCAGGGATGTTCCCGAATTTCTTAACGTCCACGTGCACCAGCGAGCCGGGGTACGGGTGCTCGTAAGCGCGGATGGGTTCTCCAGTGGCACGGTCGAGATAGGACATCCTGTTCAGCCGCGCCGCGGTGAGGATACGGTGGACTGTCGACGCGGCGATGCCGAGTCGTGTCGCGAGTTGAACTGGGCCCTCCCTCAATCGCCTCCGCAAGCTGACGCATCGCATCGATACTGCCTTGGGCGTCTTCTTCGGCGAGGTCTTCGGTCGGGACGAGCGGTCTTGCATTGACTCGCCAGCAAGGTGGCGGGTTGTCCCAGCGCTTCACGGTGGGCCAGGAGACCTGGAAACGGGCCGCCACTTCGCTGATTGGCCAGCCGTCGTCAACGACGCGTCGCGCGAGTTTCAGACGGTGGCGCGGGGTGAGGGCAGCGTTCGGATGTGACATGTCTGAGCTCCTGGACAGGTTGAAGGGCCGGCCATCGTGTGGGGCCGGCCCTTCGAGAACGAACATAGTGGGTAGGGGTCGTGCAGCTCAGTCCACCGGGGAGACCCGGATGAGGTTGCCGTCGGGGTCCGTGATCACGAACGTGCGGCCGAAGACAGCGTCGTACGGCTCCTCCACGACATGGACTCCCTTCGAGACCCAACTCGTGAAGATCTCGTCAACTGCGGACGCTGCTCCCGGCACCATCAGCCCGACTTCGCTCGTGCGAGGGGTGCTCGGGACCGCGTGTTCGCTGCCCCCCGTCCACAACGCGAACAGGACGCCGGGGGCTACCTCGAAAGCCACGTAGTGGGGACTGGTGAAGGTCGGTTCGATCTCGAACAGGTCGCTGTAGAAGGCCGTAGCGGCCTCGGCGTCGCGGACGTAGATCAGGAACAGGTTGGGGGCGGGCACAGAGCGCTCCTCAGATCGTTGAATTCTCGGTACCGCTCCAGTTGATCGCCTAACCGCGACAGAACCTGTCACCTTTTTTGCGAACACTGGTCAGCATGAAGGCTTCGAGGCTGTTGCACCTCTTGCTGCTCCTGCAGACCCGTCAGCGCATCACCACCACCGAGCTCGCCAAGCGTCTGGAGGTGTCCCGGCGGACTGTGCTGCGGGATGTCGAGGCGCTCTCTACAGCAGGTGTGCCTGTTTATGCCGAACGCGGGCGGAACGGTGGGATCGTTCTGCTCCCCGGTGCACGGCTCAACGCATCCCATCTGGAACCACCAGAGCTGGAGGTCCTCTCCGTGGCTGGTTTGGACAGCGCGCAACTTGAGCGCATGGGCCTGTCTGCGGTGCAGGAGTCGGCCGCGCGCAAGATCGCCGCCCGTCAGGCCGCAGCACCTGAGTCGCCGAGCCTGCTGCGACTGGCGGACCTGGTACTGGTGGACAGCAACGCGTGGCTTGCTGACTCAAAGCCAGCGGTGGACGTATCGGATCTAGCCTCGGCCCTGCGACACCGACGCCGGCTGCGAGTCCAGTACCGGCGCAGCGCCGAGAAACAGGCCTCGGCGCGGGTGGTCGACCCGTACGGGATCGTGGCGAAATCAGGCCGCTGGTATCTCATCGCCGACGATCAGGGGACCGGTCGGCTGTTCGCTCTGGAACGGCTCTCGGCCTACGAACAACTCGACGCGCCAGCTGTTCTCCGACCAGATGAGACCCTCCGCACCAGGTGGGCTGCGTTGAAGGAACGCACCGAGAGGCCAGGTCGCGTGAGCGTGACCGTCCGTCTGCGAGAAAATGGCCTCGACCTGGCACGGCGCATCCTCGGCACCCGCATCCACGATGTCTCCGACACGGAAAACGGCTGGTGCACCGTCGTCGTCCGTTACCCCGACATCGAGTCAGTGCGTCAGCTCCTCCAGTTCGGCAACCACATCGAGATACTCACCCCAGAGACAGCCCGCAAACGCATCAGCCAGCTTGCCAAGGACCTGGCTGAAAGACACTCGGCCCCAGCCTCGTGACTGCTAAGCGGCACGCCCTGCTCTCGATCAATGTGCCCGGTCGGTACAGCCGTGTCTGGCTCTGACGTTGTTCAGCGGACTCTGGCACCGATGTTGGGGACCGGTCGCGGAGCGCCACCCATCAGTTCGATTTCGTTGGGCTGCTGCCGGGTGAGGCCGCGTGCGCCTCGTCGCCGAACCGAGGTTGGTGACGCTCCATCAGGTGACCGCCGAAGCGCCTCTGGGTCGGGTGTCTCCGATGACGGTGCTGTTCATGGAGGCCAACGCATCGTTCTGGGAAACGCTGGTGTTCGCCGGTATCGACGAGGTGGCCGTCGAGACGGCGGGCGCCGTCTTCGGCACGGTCGACATCATGGTGAGAGGACGGGCGGCCGGCGCGGCATGCCCGGACTGCGGGCAGTTCTCCCAGCGGGTGCACGACGCCTACCGGCGCCGACTGCGGGATCGCTCGGCGGGCAGTATGTCGTCATCCACCTGCGGAACCGCCGCTTCATCCGCTTCATCTGCGACTCACGGCGCTGTCCGCGCCGCACTTCCGCGGAACGGTTCTCCCACTCCGCACCGACCCCGCACGCGCCACCCGACTTCTACGCGCTCTGCTCGTCCTGGCGAACCTCGAAGTCAACCGCTGACGGATGATCTTTTCCGTGGGCTTACGCACGCGACCAGCAGGAGTATCCAAGAACCGATCACACCAGCCCTGCGACCTGCGTCTTCAAGTTGGCGGAGGCTCACGGTGACCTACTCCACGAGTGCGTGCGGGAGGTCCGGTGCGCAAGGATGGGTAACCAACGAGGCCCCCGGGCCGGTGAGTTGAGACGTCAGGCATCTCGCTCAACCGTCCGAGGGTCTCACTCGTTGCGCAGCTGCTGCCCATCATCGATCGGTGGAACGCCTGAAGAAGCTGAGTGCGTGTCAGCAACCGCTGGGTTGGGGTCTCGTGCCGCGCTCTTCAAGTGGTCTCGGTACCACCTTCCCCAGGTCTCAAGCTGGTCGATCGTCTCTCGCAGGCTTTCCCCGGCCTCGGTGAGCGAGTACTCCACCCTCGGGGGGACTTCTGGGTAAACCGTGCGTGATACGAGGCCGTCGTCCTCCAATTCCCGAAGCTGCCGGGCGAGCATCCGGTGAGTGACGGTCGGCATATGGCGTTGGAGTTCGCTGAAGCGGTGTGTTCCTGACAGGAGATACCTGACGATCAGTAGCTTCCATTTCCCGCCGAGGACCGACAGAACGACCTCGGTGTTGCACCAGTCGGCCATCTCGTCCACGCGCTCGCGTACTCGCCTCATGACCAACACTGTAACCAGGTATACCGAGCGACACTATGGGGCCGGAATGGCACCGAAGCACATCAAAGACCGTACTTGTGTCACAAGTTTCATACGGCACACAGTGGTTGTGTGCTGACAGAGACTGAACAGACGACGCCGCACCGGTGGGCAGCGCTAGGTGTGCTGTGTGCCAGCCTGCTCATGGTCGGGATGGACCTGACGGTGCTGCATGTGGCCGTTCCGACGATCTCCAGAGAGCTCTTGCCGAGCGGATCCGAGCTCCTTTGGATCGTCGACAGCTATGCGCTTACCGTCGCCGCCGGGCTGATCACCTGCGGAACGCTCGGGGACCGGTTCGGCCGCAAGCGGATGCTGATGTGTGGCTTCGCGGTCTTTGGTCTCGCGTCGGTGGGGGCAATGCTGTCCGTCACGCCGGTGCAGCTGATCGCCGCTCGGGCGGCGCTTGGTGCCGGGGGCGCGATGATCATGGCGAGTACGCCTGCGATCATCAGGGCTGTCTTTCCCGACAGCCGCGAACGGGCGCTGGCCATCGGCCTGTGGACCGCTGCGAACAGCGTGGGAGTGTCGGTGGGCCCGCTGTTGGGTGGCGTGCTGGTCGAGCTTTTCTGGTGGGGTTCGGTTTTCCTGGTCAATGTGCCGGTCGTGGTGCTCGCCTTGGTCGGCGGTGCCCTGCTGGTCCCGGAGTCGCGCAATCCCCGCCCACACCGGTGGGACGCAGTCAGTGCCGTGCTGTCGGCCGCCGGACTCGCTGCCGTGGTGTTTCCTTTCAGCAGTTGGGAGAGCATGACGGGGTGCCGTCGGCGGTCTGGGGGGTCGGGCTCGTCGGAGCAGCGCTGCTGGTCGGTTTCGTCGTACGGCAGCGCCGGATCGCCGATCCGCTGCTGGATGTCACACAGTTCACCGACCGTCGCTTCTCGGTATCGGCGCTGTGCATCATGGGGTGTTATGGCGCGTACACCGCACTGTTGTTCCTGCTCACTCAGCGCTTCCAGCTGGTGGACGGCTATTCCCCTTTGAGCGCAGGGCTGGCGCTGGTGCCGCTGGCGGTCGCCAACGCCGTCGGCGCGGCCCTCGCGCCGCGCTTCGCGGCGCGGTTCGGCCACCATCGCGGCTTGTGCAGCGGACTGCTGCTGTGCGCGCTGGCGCTGGCGGCGTTCGCGGTGTTCGGCGCCACGGGCAACTACGCGGCCCTGGTCGTCGCAGGGCTCGGTTCCGGGATGGTCATGACGCTGGGGTCGGACTCCATCTTGGGTGCGGCGAAGCCCGGGCGTACCGGTGAGGCCGGAGCCGTTCAGGAGACGGCCTTCTCTCTGGGGGCGGGGCTGGGACTCTCCTTCTTCGGGACCGTGCTGTCCCTGGTGTACCGCTCCGACTTCGATCCAGTGGCCGGCGCCTCGGCGCAGCAGTGGGATACCGCTCGCAGCTCGGTGGGGGCCGCGTCCGAAGTGGCCGCGCGCGTCGGGGGACGGGTCGGCGATGCGCTGCTGAACAGTGCGGAGCACGCCTACGACACCGGCTTCGCAGTGGCGACCGGAAGCGCTGCTGCTGCCCTCGCGCTCCTGGGCATCCTGGCCTGGAGAGCATTGCGCGTGCCCGGCAAGCACGCTCCCGAGTGAGCGAGCGCGCGGGTAGGGTACGGGGCTGGATCACCGCGTCGCGTTTTCCCTTTCTCGCTGATTCCGCTCATTAATTCTGGCCGCTTCACTGGCTGGTTAATCCATCACCCCTGACCGCCATTCGGCATGCCCAGGTGACTTCATTTCTGAAAGATGAACGTTCCTCTTGGGGGTGTTGACAGTGAGTTGATCACCGTGTTTCAGCGATCTTGCCGTTGCCTGCGGTTCCCGGGATTTCACCTGCCCGAGGAAGCAGGAACGAGAAAAGGGTTCGAGGGGTCGAGAGGACAGATCGCACATGACGACTTTTGAGCAGGCTCCGGTGCACGAAGAGAAGTCCACGGTAGAGCGGGAGACCGTATACAGCAGTTCCCTGTGGGAGCCGCAGATGGGGTACGCCTGCGGCGTATGTGTAGGCAACCAGATCTTCGTCGCCGGCGCGGTCGCCTCCGATGGCGAGGGGCGGGCCCAGGGTGACAACGTCTGCGACCAGACCGACTTCAGTCACTTCGACGACTACTGCCGCGCCCACAAGGAGCACTTCGGTGACACGCCGCCGGTCCTCGGTCCCGTCGGGTGCGCGGTCGGCGCTCAGGCCCAGCGGACCGGCAGGCGGTGCGGGCCGCGGAGGAGCATGCCGGTGCGCCACGACAGCGCCCCGGCATCGGAGTCCAGGGCCAGACCGGGGCAGCGTTCCAGGAGGGCGCGCACGGCGATACGGCCCTCCAGCCGGGCCAGCGGGGCGCCCAGACAGTAGTGGATGCCATGGCCGAAGGCGATATGGCCGCGGGCGTCGCGGGTGATGTCGAAGCGGTCCGGGCCGGGGAAGCGGCCGGGGTCACGGTCCGCGGAGGCGAGGGCGATCAGCACGAACTGCCGGTCGGGGACGACCGTGCCGGCGATGTCCACAGGACCGTCCGTGAAGCGCCAGGTGGCCGACTCGATCGGCCCGTCGTAGCGCAGCACCTCCTCCACGGCCCCCTCCAGAAGGCCGAAGTCGGCCCGCAGGGCGGCCAGTTGGTCGGGGTGGTCGAGCAGCGCCCGGACGCCGTTGGTGATGAGGCTGACGGTCGTCTCATGGCCGGCGACCAGCAACAGGGAGGCCATGCCGATCAGTTCTTGCCGCGAGAGCCGGTCGGGGTCCGGGCCGCTGCCGTCCCCGTCGCCGCTCCCGTCCCCGTCCCCGTCGCCGCTCCCGTCCGCGGTGCGGACCAGCGCGCTGAGGAGGTCGTCGCCCGGCTCCCGGCGCTTCCGCTCGATCAGGCCGTCGAGGTAGCCGGCCATGCCCAGGACGGCGGCCCGGCCCGCCTCCTCGCTCGTCGGGGCGACGAGTTCGTTGGACCAGCCGCGGAACTCGGCCCGGTCCATGTCCGGGACGCCCAGCAGTTCGCAGATGACGATGAGCGGGAGCGGGAAGGCGAGCGCCTCGACGAGGTCGGCACGGCCGTCGGGGGCGGCCAGCATCGCGTCCAGCAGCCCGTCGGTGATCTGCTGGACGCGGGGGCGCAGCGCCTCGACCCGGCGGGTGGTGAACTCCCGTGCCACCAGCTTGCGCAGGCGGGTGTGGTGCGGCGGGTCGAGCTCCAGCAGGTTGCTGGACAGCGGGGTCTGCTCCTCGCGCACGTCCCACATGCCGGTGGCACGCCAGTCCTTGGCGAGGCGGGGGTCGGCGAGCGCGGCCCGCGCCGCGTCGTGGCCGACCACCAGCCACACCTCCTTCCCGTCGGGCAGCCGCACCTGGTGCACCGGGCCGCGGTCGCGCAGCTCGGCGTAGTAGGGATACGGATCGGCCGTGAAGTCCTCGCCGTACGCGCCCAGATCAACGATGACGGCCATGCGCTGCCCGCCCTTCCGGCCCGGCCTCTGTCACGGCCCGGGCCCGCTTTTCGGTCTGACTCGACCTTAATCGGCCCGCGCCCGGACTGCATCGGCCGCCAGGAGGAGGCGAACCGGACGCAGGACTCATCGCGTCTCCGCCGTCATAGATACGGGCGTCATAGACACGGGAGACATAGACACGGACGACATGAACAAGGACGACTTGGACACGGGCGACATGGTCACAGACGGCCGATCGGCGGACGGGGCTCAACATGCGGTGCGCATACGGGACGCCGGGAAGCCGGACCTCGACGCCTTGGTGGAGTTGCACAGTCAGGCCCGGGCCCGATGCTACGCGGCCGGGGGCGTGCCCGCGGCCGTGCTCTTCGACCCGGTGGAACGTACCGCACCCGTCCGCTGCCGGAAGAGAACGCCGTTGATCACTCTGCGATGGCTCTTCCAACGCCCGCCCCGTCCCACGTTCTTCGGAAAGTGCGGCTCCAGACGGGGCCACTCCTGATCCGGTAGATCGCCCCGCCCCACACCGAGCGGAACGGCGCGAACGCCAGCAGGTCACACGACCCATCGGGCCGTGCCTAGGCCAAGGCCACCTCCACCGGCAGTTCCTTCAGGCCGTTGACGAAGTTGGAGCGGACCCGGCGGGGGCGGGCGGTGAGGCGGATGTCGCGGAGGCGGGGGAGGAGCTCTTCGAACATCACCCGCAGTTCCAGGCGGGCCAGTGAGGCGCCCAGGCAGAAGTGCGGGCCGCCCTTGCCGAAGGTGAGGTGGTCGTTGGCGGTGCGGGTGACGTCGAAGCGGTAGGGGTTATCGAAGACCGACTCGTCGCGGTTGCCGGAGGCGAACCAGACGACGACCTTGTCGCCCTTCGCCACCCGCCTGCCGCCCAGTTCGGTGGCGCGGGTGGCGGTGCGCCGGAAGTGGTAGACGGGGGAGGACCAGCGCAGGAACTCCTCGACGGCACCGGGCATGAGGGCGGGGTCCCGGCGCAGCCACTCCCGCTGTTCGGGGTGGTCGATGAGGGCGAGCATGGTGTGGGAGATGGCGTGGCGGGTGGTCTCGTTGCCCGCCACGACCAGCAGCAGGAAGTAGTTGTCGAAGTCCCGTGCGGAGAGTGGGACTCCGTCGCAGGGCGGCTGGTTGACGAGCCGGCTCACCAGGTCGTCGCCGCCGGTGCCCTTGCGGCGGGCGGCCAGTTCCCGCCCGTACGCGAAGACTTCGAGCGTCGCGGGGCTGCGGAAGGGCAGATCGCGGTAGCGCTCGCTCTCCTCGCTGCCGAGCAGGACGTCCGCGTAGTCGGGGTCGGTGTTTCCGATGATGCGGTTGCCCCAGTCGATGAGCCGCCGGGTGTCGTCACGGGGGACGCCGAGCATCCGGGCGAGGACGTTGATGGGGAAGTCGGCCGACACCTCCTCGACGAAGTCGAAGCGGCCCTTGGCGAGCGCCGAGTCGAGGGTCTGTGCGGTCAGCCCGCGCAGAAACACCTCGTACGCGGCGACGGCGCGCGGGGTGAACTGCTGCTGGAGCAGCCGGCGCATGGCCCGGTGGCGCAGCCCGTCGGTCTCCAGGAGGGAGCGGCGGATCGCGCGGTCGGGCGCCTCGACCTCTTCGAGGTTGGTGAACTCGGTGGAGGTGAAGGTCTCGGGGTCGCGGCCGACGCGCACGATGTCGGCGTGCCGGGTGACGGCCCAGAAGCCGCTGTTGGGCGCGGGCTCGGGCTGCCAGTGGACAGGGTCCTCGCGGCGCAGGGTGTCGAACATCCGCCAGGGGAGCGCGCCGTCGGTGAAGTTGTCGGGGTCGGCGAGGTCGATCGCGTCGAGGGGCAGCGGTTCGGGGGCGGTGGGGGCGAGGGGCATGGTCGGCTGTCCTTCGGGCCGGGCGGATGGCGGGGCGGCGCTCCTGCGTTGGGAAGGCCCTCACAGGAGGAAGGCGTATTCCTTGAACTCCCAGTCAGTGACGTACTGCCGGAACCGCTCGATCTCGTTGCGCTTGTACGCGAGGAAGGAGCGGGTGAAGCCGGCTCCCAGGACCTCGGTCAGATCCGTGTCGGCCTCCAGCGCGTCCAGCGCCTCGTCGAGCGTGCCCGGCAGCCGCGCCGCGGCGTCCTCGCGGTAGCCGTACCCCGTCAGCGGCTCGGGCGGCTCCCGCTTCTCGCGCAGCCCGAGCCCGACGGCCGCGATCGCGCCCGCGACGGCGAGGTAGGGGTTGGCCGTGGCGTCCCCGAGGCGCAGTTCGAGGCGGGTGCCGGCGCCGCGCTCGGGCGGTATGCGCACCATCGCGCTGCGGTTGTCCAGCCCCCAGTCGATCAGCCACGGGGCGAGGGTGTCGGGGCCGAAGCGCTTGTAGGAGTTGACGGTCGGGTTCATCAGCGCGGTGAGCGCGGGCGCGTGGGTGAGCACTCCGGCGATCGCGTGCCGGGCGGTGGTGGACAGCCCGTGCGGATCGACCCCGTCGCGGCCCTCGAAGACGTTGCGCCCGTCGGCGCCCACCATCGACAGATGCAGATGGAAGCCGGAGCCGCCTTCCTCGTTGAAGGGCCGGGCCATGAAGGTCGCCAGCCGGCCTTCGGTGCGGGCGATCTCCTTGACGGCCGACTTGAAGCGGAAGGCGCGGTCGGCGGCGTCGAGGGCCTGTGAGTGGTCGAGGTTGATCTCGAACTGGCCGCTGCCGAACTCGCGGTTCCCGGCGGTCGCGCCGATCTCCAGCTGCTTCAAGTGCCGCAGCGTACGCAGGAGATGGCCGTCGGGGTCGCCGCGCAGCCCCGCGCTGTAGACGTTGCCGGGGGCGCGTCCGTAGGGCGACCAGCCGGCGGCCACGGCCTCGTCGCGCTCGCACAGGTAGTACTCCAGCTCGGGGCCGATCACCGGGCGCAGGTCCGTGCCGCTCCAGTCGATGACGGCGCGCAGCAGGTCGCGCGGGGACTCGGTGGCCGGGCCGCCGGTCACCGGGTCCAGGGCGTCGCCCAGGCACCAGGCGACACCGGGCTCCCAGGGCAGGCCGCGCAGGGTGTCCAGGTCGGGCCGGACCGAGATGTCCGGCATGCCCGCCGCCAGCCCGCCGGGCATGGGGATCACATCGCTCTGCGGGCTGGTGTGGTAGACCGCGCGACAGAACGCCAGGCCGTGGCCGGCGGCGGTCGGCAGGTGGTCGAGGAGGATGTCGCGGGCGCGCTCGGCGCCGAGCAGATCGGGGTAGACGACGCGTACCACGTCGATGTTCTGTGCGCGCAGCGCCGTGACGGCCTGACGGGCCTGGTCGCGCTGTGCCGGGCTGCTCTCTTCGTTCACCCTGTCCAGCCTTCCTGCGGGGCCTGTACCGGGACCGGTGCGCGGGCTCGTCCGGGACGTCGCCGGGATGTCGTTTGGGATCAAACAATAGAAACGGTCCGGGTGGCGCGCAAGGGGGTGTGGCGAATCGCCGGCCGATCCGGCCCGTCCCGGCGGTAGTCGAGGCCCGTGTCGTGACAACCCGGCGCCGGCGGGCATATCGTACGGGCCCAAATGAAAAGTCGAACGAAGCGCCCGAGGAGTCCGCTGTGTCCACCGTGCCGACCGCGCCCACCGTCCAGGGGTTCTTTCCGCCCAGGACCGCCACCGGCCGGGCCGCGCTGATCCCGGCCCCGCCCTGGTACTACTCGGGCGATCTGCTCACCGTCGAGTACCGCACCGACCCCGCGCGGGTGCGCGAACTGCTGCCGGCGCCGCTCGCGCCCGCCGAGGAGGATCCCGGCGCCGTCGCGCTGATCTGGGCCGACTGGCAGTCCTGCGGCGCGGGCAGGGAGGAGCTGCTCGACCCGGTGCGCGGCCAGTACAAGGAGTGCTTCGCGGTGGTGCGCTGCGGCTACCGCGGCCGCACCTACTCGCGCTGCGTCTACATCTGGGTCGACAAGGACTTCGCCGTCGCCCGCGGCATCCACCAGGGCTATCCGAAGAAGCTCGGCTCCATCCACCTGACCAGGCCCCACCCGTACGGGCCCGCGCCGCGTATCGAGCCCGGCGCCGTCTTCGGCGCGACGCTCGCGGCGGGCGACCGGCGGCTGGCGCAGGTGGTCGCCACGCTGCGCGAGCCCTCGCGGAGCAACGGCTTCGTCAACGCCCATCCGATGGCCCATCACCGCTGGCTGCCCGCGATCGACGGCAGCGGGCTCGCCCTGGACGAGCTCGTCGAGAGCGGAGCCGCGTCCTTCGAGGCGGGCCCGGCGTGGGCGGCCGATGCGGAGTTGGAGCTGTTCTCGTCGCCGACGGAGGAGCTGGCGGCCCTCGGCGTCGAGGAGCCGATCGGGGCCTACTACCGCCAGGTGGGGGTGTGCTGGGACGGGGGGACGGTGCTGGAGCGGGGGGGGGGGGGGCGCGCCCCCGCCCCCCCCCCCGCGCGCTGACGCTCTGTCAGCCACTCGCCGTCACCGTGAAGTCGAAGGGCACCCGCCCCGCGTCGACCATCGTCATCCCGCCGTCCACCGTCAGTGCCGCCCCGTTGACGTACGAGGACCGCGGGCCGAGGAGCCACAGCACGGCGTCCGCGACCTCCTCGGCCCGCGCCGCGCGCCGCTGCGGCACCAGTGCGGTGGCCCGGGCGTACGCCGCGTCCAGGGGGAGGTCCTCGGCGAACTCCCGCATCTCCTCGTCGGCCATCTCCGTGCGGGTCCAGCCGGGGCAGACCGTATTGGCCCGCACCCCGCTCGGGCCGAACTCCGCCGCGATGACGCTCGTCAGCATGGCAGCGCCCGCCTTGGCCGCGGCATAGGCGCTCGCGCCGACGGCGGCGCGCAGCCCGGCGACCGAGCCCACCGTCACGAACGCGCCCCGTGCGGCGGCCAGATGGGGCAGCGCGGCGCGGGCGAGCAGGAAGACGGAGGTGAGGTTGGTGCGCAGGGTCAGGTCCCAGTCCTCGTCGCTGAGTTCGAGCAGTCCGCCGGGGCGGATGACCCCGGCGTTGGCGACGACGCCGTCCAGCCGGCCGTGGTCGCGCACCACGGCCGCGACCAGCTCCTCGACCTGGCCGCGCACGGTCACATCGGCGACGTACGCCGTGGCTCCGCAGCCGTCCGCGACCGCGCGCAGCGCCTCGGCGCGTCGGGCGCACACGGCGATCCGCGCTCCGTCGGCCGCACCGCGCGCGGCGACGGCCGCTCCGATCCCGCTGCTGGCCCCGGCCACGAGCAGGACGGGCCGGTCGGACGGGGCGGGGGAGCCGGGGGCGGGGCGGCTGGTGCGGTCGGGCTGCTGCATGGCGAACTCCCTTTCGCGAGAGGGTACGGGCCGCTCGGGCCGGGAGCCGTAGGGAGCTTCCC
Organism: Streptomyces sp. UF-297; assembly: GCF_058245575.1. Classification (NCBI taxonomy): domain Bacteria; kingdom Bacillati; phylum Actinomycetota; class Actinomycetes; order Kitasatosporales; family Streptomycetaceae; genus Streptomyces; species Streptomyces sp. UF-297. The sequence continues at coordinate 15,515 of NZ_JBSIBZ010000073.1, forward strand.
GCGGGGGCGTCCCGTGGGGGAGGGCCGGAGCGGTCCGGGTTATCGTTTGAGTCCGTAAGGGTCGCAAACGGCAATGCTCGTACAGAAGTGAGCGGGACCCGGCAGGGGCTTGCTGCAGACGGCGAGAGAGGCGGGAGAACCAGACGTGACGGGGCACCGTTCCATCCGGGAGACCGAGAAGGCCGTACAGGCCAAGCTGGGCGACACACCGATCCAGCACGTACAGATGGTCGCGGTGGCGAACATCTACCGCGCCGCCGCCGCGGTGCGCCAGCACTTCGAGAACTCCGTGCTGCGGGGCGCCGAACTGACCTGGACCTCGTTCGTCGTGCTGTGGGTCGTGTGGATCTGGGGCGAGATGGAGACCCGCCATGTGGCGGAGGAGGCGGGCATCTCCAAGGGCACTCTGACCGGCGTGGCCCGCACGCTGCAGAGCCGCGGCCTGCTCGAACGCAACGGTCACCCCTCCGACGGCCGCCTGGCACTGCTGCGCCTGACGGACAAGGGCGAGGAGCTGATGGCCGAGGTCTTCCCCGCGTTCAACGCCGAGGAGGTCTTCGTCGCCGACCGGCTGACCGAAGCGGAGTGCCGGACGCTGGCCGACCTGCTGCGCAAGATCGTGATGCAGACCGAGGAGCACGGGGAGGAGCGCCGGCTCGCCCTCCTCGACGGCGCCGACCCGCGGCCCCGGCGCAGCGGCCGCCGCCCGTCCAAGGGCTGACCGCGGCCGCCGCCCCTCCAAGGGCTGCGCCACGGCCGCCGCTCAGCGCGCCCGTGCGCGGCTCGCCGCGACCAGCGCCTCGAACAGGCCCTGCTGGGCCGGGTCCGCGCCCGCGGTGTCCTCGGGGTGCCACTGCACCGCCGCGAACCACGCGCCGTGGCCGGGCAGTTCGAGGGCCTCGACAGTGCCGTCCGCGGCACGCCCGGCGACCGTGAGCCCCATGCCCAGCCGGTCCGTGCACTGGTGGTGGTAGCACGAGACCTCCACGTCGCGGGGGCCCTGGGCGCCGTCGTGCCGGGGCGCCGCCATCGCCGCCGCCACCGCCGACCCCGCCGTGAGCGCGACGCGGTGGACGCGGTGGCGGTGGTCGCGGTCCGAGCCGCCCATGTCCTGGCGGAGCGAGCCGCCCAGCGCGACATTGACGACCTGGAGCCCGCGGCAGACGGCCAGCAGCGGCAGCCCGGCCGCCAGCGCGTGCCGCGCCACCGCCAGGTCGAAGGCGTCCTGCTCGGCATCGACGTCGTAGACCCTGGCGTGGACCTCGGCGCCGGTGTCGTACAGGTGCGGTGCCAGGTCGCCGCCGCCCGGCAGCAGCACGCCGTCGCACCGGGCCAGCCGCGCGGCGGCCTCCTGCGGCGGGCCCGGATGCATCATGAACGGCTCGCCGCCCGCGCGCAGGACGGCCTCCGACAGTGCCCGCGCGCTCACCACGGCGCCGTGCCGCAGCGCCGAGGCCGAGGCGGAGAAGCGCTGGGGCAGGGCGATGAGCGGGCGGAGGGCGCGCCGGGCGCCGCGCGGCGGCGGGTTCCGCGGGGCGCCGAGTGGACGGCGGTGCGCGACGGCGCCGGTGCCGTTGGCCGGGGCGGCGCTCACCACTGCCTCCACGTCGTCTTGAGCTCGGTGTACTTCTCCAGCGCGTGCACGGATCTGTCGCGGCCGTGGCCCGACTGCTGGCAACCGCCGAAGGGGACGGAAAGGCCGCCTTCCTCATAGCGGTTGACCCAGACCGTGCCCGCGCGCAGGGCGCGCGAGAGGCGGTGGGCGGTGCCCAGGCCGGCGGTCCACACGGCGGCGGCCAGGCCGTACTCGGTGTCGTTGGCGAGCGCCACCGCCTCGTCCTCGGCGTCGAAGGTGAGCACCGGCCCGAAGCTCTCCTCGCGCGCCAGGGGCATGTCCGGTCTCACCCGGTCGAAGACCGTCGGCTCCAGATAGCTGCCGCCCGGGACCCGCTCCAGTCGGGCGCCGCCGGTGCGCAGCCGGGCGCCCGCCTCCCGCCCGGCCCGTATGTGGCCGAGCACGGCCTCGGCGCGGGCCTCGCCCGCCACCGCGCCCATCTGCGTCGCCGGGTCCAGCGGGCCCCCGACGCGCAGCTTGTCGGCGAGCTGTCCGTACCAGCGGAAGGTGCCCGCCGCGGCGCGTAGTTCGACGCCGTACGCCTCGCTGACCGGCTTGCCGTTCTCCAGGCTGACGGCCAGGGCGAGTTCGCTCCGGTGTCCCTCGATGAGGTCGGCGAGCCGGAGCAGGGCCCGGCGCGGTCGGCGGGGGAGAGGCGGGGCCAGGGGCCGGTGCCGAAGGCGCGGCGGGCCGCGGCGACCGCGCGGTCCACCTCCTGCTCGCCGGCGTCCGCGACGACGGCGAGCACGCGGCCGTCGCGCGGTGAGCGGACGCGGAAGGACGCGCCCGAGCCGTCCTCGTCCGCGCCCACGATGCGGTGGCGGGTGGGCGGCGTCCAGCGCTCCGCCCGGCGCAGCCACGCCGCGTGGCCGCTGTCGCTGTCGTTCTCGCGGTCCGTCATGGGCACTTCTCCTGGAGGGAGACGGGGATGACTCGGCTGACTGGGATGGCCCGGCGACGGGGATGGCCCGGCTAACGTTTGGGGTCAAATGATAACCGTACGGCCCCGCCGGGGAAGGGGGTTGACCACCTCGATCGCGGCTGCCTATTTTGTTTGGACTCAAACGAAATGGAGGTTGTGATGGCTCCCCCCGCGCCCGCACCAGGCCCCCCCGGCGCACCCGGCAGCCCCGGCACCGACGGAGCGCCGGGACCCCGCGCCCACCGCCACCGTGGCCGGGGTCACGGTCGACACCCGCCACTGGATCGGCGGCGAACGCCTGGCCTCCGCCTCCACCTTCACCGACCGCTCGCCCATCGACGGCACACCGCTCGCCGAGATCGCCCGGGGCGGCGCAGAGGAGGCCCGTGCGGCCGTCGCGGCGGCCCGCGCCGCCTTCCCCCAGTGGGCCGCGACCCCGCCCGCCGAGCGCGCCCGGCTGCTGCACGCGATCGCGGACGGCATCGACGCCCGCCGCGCCGAACTCGCCGCCGTCGAGACCGCGGACAACGGTGCGCTGCTGCGCTCCCACCGCCGCGGCGTCATGCCCCGCGCGGCGCACAACCTCCGCTTCTTCGCCGACCGGCTGCTCGCCCTCGGGCACCCCGACTTCGCCACCCGCGGCCACATCAACCGCATCGCCTGGGACCCGGCGGGGCCCGCCGCGCTCATCACACCCTGGAACGCCCCGCTGATGCTGGCCACATGGAAGATCGGCCCGGCGCTGGCCGCCGGCGACCCGGTGATCCTCAAGCCCGCCGAGTGGACCCCGCTTACCGCTTCGCTCTTCGCCGACATCGCCGCCGAAGCGGGGCTCCCGCCGGGGGTGTTCAACCTCGTCCAGGGATACGGCGACGAAGCCGGCGCCCCCCTCGTCGCCGACCCCGGCGTCCGCCGCATCAGCTTCACCGGCTCCGTGCCCACCGCGCGGCTGATCGCCCGGGCCGCCGCGGCGAACCTGGTGCCCACCAGCTTCGAACTCGGCGGCAAGTCCCCGCTGCTCGTGTTCGCCGACGCCGACCTCGACCTGGCCGCCGACCTCGCCGTCGAGCAGTACGACAACGCGGGACAGGTCTGTCTCGCCGCCACCCGGCTGCTCGTCGAGGAGTCCGTGCGCGATGCCTTCCTGGAGCGCTTCCTGGACCGGGCCCGCGCCCTCGTCCAGGGCGACCCGCGCGAGGAGTCCACCGGCATCGGCCCCTGTGTCCACCCCCGGCACCTGGAGCGGGTCGACGGCTTCGTCCGGCGGGCGCTGGCCGACGGCGCCACCGCGCTGCTGGGCGGCGGCCCGCACACCGCCCTCAACGAGCGCACCGGCGGCAGCTATTACCGCCCGACCCTGCTCACCGATGTCGCACAGGGCTCCGAGATCGTGCAGGAGGAGGTCTTCGGCCCGGTGCTCACCCTGCAGACCTTCACCACCGAGGACGAGGCGGTGGCCCTGGCCGACGACACCCGCTTCGGGCTCGCCGCCACCCTCGCCACCGGGGACCGCGAGCGCGCGGACCGCGTCGGCGCGCGGCTGACCGCCGGGACGGTCTGGGTCAACTGCTTCTTCGTCCGCGACCTCGCCGCGCCCTTCGGCGGCGCCCGCGAGTCCGGCATCGGGCGCGAGGGCGGCGACTGGAGCTTCGACTTCTACTGCGACCTCAAGAACACCGTCACGGCGCCGCAGGGGTGGCAGCGCCATGGGTGAGGTCGTCGGGGCCGGACTCCTCGCCCACGTCCCCACCATCGTCCTGCCCGAGGCGGGCCGGCGGCAGCTGAACGGGGGCCGGGAGGTCAGCCTGGTGCCGGGGCTGCGCCGACTGCGCCAGGACGTCTTCGAGAGCCTCGACTACGACACCGTCGTCGTCCTGGACTCGCACTGGGCGACCACCGTCGAGTTCGTCGTCGCCGCGCACAGCCGCAGGGCCGGGCTCTTCACCTCCGAGGAGCTGCCCCGCGGCATGTGCCGGATGCCCTACGACTTCCCCGGCGACCCCGAACTCGCCCGCGCCACCGCGGCCTTCGCCGACAAGCACGGCACCTGGATCACCCCCATCGACGACCCCTGCCTGCCGATCCATTACGCCACCGTCAACCTCTGGACGTATCTGGGCCGGGGCCTGCCCGACAAGCGGTGGCTGTCCGTCGGCGTCTGCCAGACCGGGGACGCCGAGGACCACCTGCGGCTCGGCCGCGCGCTCGCCGACGGCATCGCTGCCCTGCCCGGCCGCAGGGTCCTGCTCATCGCCTCCGGCGCCCTCTCCCACACCTTCTGGCCGCTGCGCGAACTGCGCGAGCACGAGGCGAGCGACCCCGTGCACATCCGCACCCCCCAGGCGCGCGCCGCCGACGAGGAGCGGATCGCCTGGCTGCTGCGCGGCGACCACGCCCACGTGCTCGCCACCATGCCGCAGTTCGCCGCCCACAAGCCCGAGGCGGGCTTCGGGCACTACCTGATGATGGCCGGCGCCCTGGGCGAGGAGCGGCTGACCGCGCCCGCGCGTGCCTACAGCGCGTACGAGAACTCCGTCGGCACGGGACAGATCCACCTGTGGTTCGACCGCCCCGCGGCCGGCTGGACCGCCCAGCAGCCGCCGTCCGACTCCTGGGAGGACACCCCGACATGAGCAGCGCCGCACCCGCCACCGAACACCGCCGCATCCTGCTGGACGGTGCCGTCGTCCACACCGTCCGGGAGGGCGACGAGCTGATCGCCGGCGACGGCCGCCGGATCAAGGCCGCCCAGGCGCACCACCTGCCGCCCGTCGAGCCGACCAAAGTGATCGCGGTCCACCTCAACCACCGCAGCAGAGTGGAGGAGTTCGGCGTCCCGCTGCCGCCAGCCCCCACGTACTTCCACAAGCCCCTCTCCGCGCTCAACGCCCACGGGGGAGCCGTGGTGCGCCCCGAAGGCTGTCGGTACCTCAACTACGAGGGCGAGATCGCGCTCGTCATCGGCAGGGTGTGCCGCAACGTCGCACCGCGCGACGCCGGGCACTACATCGCCGGGTACACCGTCGCCAACGACTACGGACTGCACGACTTCCGCGACACCGACGCCGGTTCGATGCTCCGGGTCAAGGGCTCCGACACGCTCTGCCCGCTGGGCCCCGGCCTGGTGACGGGGTGGGACTTCCGCGGCAAGTACCTGCGGACGTATGTCAACGGCGAGCTGGCACAGGACGGTTCGACCGACGAGATGACCTGGGGCATGCACTACCTCGTCGCCGACATCGCCCGCACCATCACCCTCGTCCCCGGCGACGTCCTGCTGACCGGCACCCCCGCCCACTCGCGCCCGGTGCGCCCCGGCGACGTCGTGGAGGTCGAGGCGGAGGGCCTGGGGCGGCTGACCAACCACATCGTGACGGGCCCGGTGCCCGTCCGGGACGACTGCGGGGCCCAGCCGACCGCCTCGGAGGAGGTCCTGTCCACCGCCCTCGGCGGCGACTGGGAACTGCGCGGCATCCGCCCTCCCCGCAAGTCGTAGCGCCCGCCGGTCCCGCGGCCGTCAGCCGCCTGGCCGTCCGCCGGCCGCCCCGGCGCACGAACGCCGGGGCGGCTGACGCCCTTTCGGCGCGCCGGGAAATTCGATCGCCCGGCCCGGGGCGCCTCCCTACACTCCCGGGCATGGCATGCCGCATCAGTGAACTGATCCTCGACGCCGCCGACCCCGAACGCCTCGCCGCGTTCTGGAGCGAGGTCCTCGGCTATGTCGAACTGGGCCGCGAGGACGACGGAAGCATCGAGATCGGACCGCCCGACACCGGCTTCGGCGGCCCGCAGCCCACGCTGATCCTCAGCCCCACCAACGACCCGCGCAGCGCGAAGCTCCCCCTGCACATCGACGTCAGCGCCACCGACCGCGACCAGGACGCCGAGCTGGAGCGGCTGCTCGCACTCGGCGCCCGGCACGCCGACGTCGGCCAGGACGGCACCGAGAGCTGGCACGTCCTGGCCGACCCGGAGGGCAACGTCTTCTGCCTGCTGCGCGCCCGGCTCCAGCCCCTGTGAGCACGGGCGGACCCGGTCACGCCTGGGTGGGCTCCGTCGGCACGACAACCGGGCTGCCCGGCGCGGCCGCCGTGCCGGGGGACCCGGCCGTGGCGGCGAACAGCCCCTCCACCCGCTTCTTCTCCTGCGCGCTCTGCGGGAAGAGATACGCACAGGCCACGTAGACCACGAGGTTGAGGGCCATCCCGAGGACCCCCGACGTGAGGCCGCTCAGCCAGGGGATCGAGGTGGGGTAGACGGCGGAGAGCCCGGCGGCGGTGCAGAAGCCGGCCACCGTACCGGCGACCGTGCCGACCCGGTTGCCGCGCTTCCAGAACAGCCCGAGGAACTGCGGGACGGCGAGCTGCACCACACCCTGGTACGCCATGATCGACAGCGTGATGAGGTTGCTGAGCCCGATATTGGCGACCAGCGCGGAGGCCACGGTGTAGACGGCGATGGAGATCTTCGCCGTCAGCAGCCGCCCCTTGTCGTTCATCGGCCGGCAGACCGCCACCAGGTCGTTGGAGATGAGCGTGCCCACGGACTGCAGCACCCCGTCGGCCATTCCGATCTGCGCGGCCAGCACACACAGCGCGAGGGCGATGATGATCCACGGACCGCCGATCTGCTGACCGAGGGTGAACAGCGCGTGGTCGGGGTTGTCGGAGACCCCGGGCAGCGTTCCGGTCAGCAGCGCGGCGGTCAGCAGCAGCCCGGCGAAGATCAGCGAGCAGGGCATCGCGAACACCGCCGAGCGCTTGACGCCGCGCACCCCGTCCGCGGTGAACAGCCGGACGAACATCCCCGACAGACACCAGCCGCCCACCGCCCCGGTGAAGGTCAGCGCGAAGAGGTAGAGCCCGCCGCTGCCGCCGCCGTCCACGGGCAGCGTCAGCCGCTCCACAGGCAGCTGCGCGAACCCGTGGCCGTTCATCGTCAGATAGAAAATGAGCCCCAACAGCAGTGCGGAGCCGAAGACATAGGCGATGATGCCCTGGTAGAAGTCGGTGACGACCACGCCGCGCATCCCCATCCGCACGGTCCAGAACTGGCGCGCCACCAGCACGAGCACCCCCGCGAGCACCGACTGCGAGTAGCTGAGGTGCCCGAAGGAGATGTAGTAGAAGATCAGTCCCATGGCCTGCATCCCGATCACGGTCATCGGGAAGTTGACCAGGACCTGGATGAACGCGGGAATGGTGCGTGAGGCCGTTCTGCCGTAGCGCAGCCCGAACAGATCGGACTGGGTGCGCAGTCCGTGCCGCTCCCCCCCCCACATCCACACGCGCCGGGACATCAGATACATCAGCAGGTAGGCGAACAGCCCGTAGACCAGCAGATGGAAGCCGATCACGCCGCTGCCCGCCGCCAGACCGGCGTCGGCGATGAAGACCGAGCCGGGGAACCAGGTGTTGAGCACCGACATGGTCTGGTAGCCGCTGCCGAAGCTGCGCCCGCCCACGGCGTAGTCGGTGAAGTCGGCGTCGCGCCGGCGGTGCATGTACAGCGTCAGGAGCACTCCGGCGAAGAAGAGCACCACCATGCCGTAGCCGAGGAACACATTCACTGGGGGCGAACCCCTCTCAGGTCCGAGGTGGTGTCGGTCGGTCCCGCACCGTCAGTCGATCTCGCCGCGGGCCGCCTCGACGCAGTACAGCGCGACGACACCCGCCGAGATGTGCGCACCGAGGGCGAGGAAGTAGCAGACGGAGAACGGAAATCCGCCCTGGATGCGTGGATCGCCCGCGGCCCAGTACACCGGCGGCACCAGCGCCAGGGCGGCGTCGAGCGCGAACCAGGAGCCGAACAGCGCCCACTTGCGCCGCGGGGTGAGGGCCATGGCCCAGCGGGCGAACCGCGAGGACAGCGGCCCGTCGAACCCAGGGGCGGCAGCGGGGGCGGGGGACCCGGTGAGCGGCGCTTCGGGCGGCCGGGGGAGCGGCCGGGCCGGCCCCTCACCGGGCGTCATGGACGATCTCCCCGTCGAAGACGGTCAGCACCACCGGCATCTCCGCGATGTCGTGCGGATCCGCGCGGAGGAGATCGCCGTCCACGACGCAGATGTCGGCCGCCTTGCCCGGCTCCAGCGACCCCTTCCAGCTCTCCGCGAAGTCCTGCCACGCGGCGTGCGAGGTGTAGGCGCGCAGCGCGGTCTGCAGGTCTACGCACTGCTCGGGCCCGCTCTGCCGCCCGCTCGCCCGGGCCTCGCGCAGCATCATCGAGGCCACGCCCCGGCGCCAGTCGGGGTAGGTGATGGGCGCGTCCGAACTGGCGGTGACCGGGATCCCGGCCTCCGCCGCACTGCGCACCGGCCACTGGTACGCCGAGCGCTCGGGCCCCACGATCCCGTCCATCATGTCCGCGGTGGCGTCCTTGACCCCGGGGTTCATATTGATGCCCCAGCCGTGCCTGGCGAGCGTGGCCAGGGAGCGGGCCGAGGCGAAGTCGCCGTGGATGACGTAGTGGCGGGCGTCGGGGCGCGGGGTGTCGGTCTGCGCCGCCTCGAAGGCCTCGACGACCGCGTCGATGCCGTGGTCGCCGGTGATGTGCACCCCGAGCTGGTGGCCGGCGCGGTGCGCATGGCGCACGATCTCGTTGAGCTCCTCGACGCGCTGGGTGTGGGGTGAGCCGCTCCACCCGCCGCATCACCTCACGGCAGAAGTCCCCGACCCCGTCCGGGTCGTCGGTGAACTGCGACGGCTTGATGCAGAACGTCGTAAAGCCCTGCTCCATCTGCTCCGGCACCGCCTCCAGCGCCCGCTCCAGGCTCGCCACCGACGTCCCGTCGGGGAAGACGGCCCGGGTCCCCCCGACCATCTCCAGCCCGGCCATGTCGCGCCCGGCCTCCGCCATCGCCGCCCGCAACTTCTCCAGCTCGCCCGGCGCGGGCCGCCCCAGCGGGTTGAACCCGTGCCCGTACTTCACCAGCCGCCGCAGCACCGCACCGTGCAGCGTCGAGCCCCCGAACCACAGCTCGGGCCCGCCCGCCCGGTACGGCTTGGGCTCCAGCCAGGCGTCGCGGAAGCGGTAGTGCTCGCCCTCGAACGTGGCGGGGCCGGGGCGCCACAGCAGCTCCCAGGCCGCGAGGTGTTCGTCCAGCAGCCTGCCGCGCCGGGCGAACGGCACCTGCAGCGCGGCGTACTCGTCCTGGCTCCAGCTCACCGTCGGCAGCACGACCAGCCGCCCCCGGCTCAGCAGGTCGAGCGTGGCCAACTCCTTCGCCAGCAGCAGAGGGTGGCGCAGCGGTGCCAGTACGGCAGCGGCGGCCAGCCGGATTCGCTCGGTGACGGCTGCCATCGCCGAGAGCAGCACGACGGAACTGGGCCAGGGCGTGTCCGGCGCCTGATTGCCCGGCAGTGCGTACTCGCGCGGGTTGGGCATCGGCCCGCCGGCCCCGGCGTCCGGCCCGAGCACGATGTGCTCACTGAGCATCACCGAGTCGAACCCCGCCTCCTCCGCCTCCCGGGCCCACCGCACCAGGGCCGCGAGGTGGCAACGCCCCCCGGTCATGGTCCAGTTCTCGGTCAGTACCAGCGTCATACGGGGGTGAGGTGTCCTCATCCGAACTCCAGACTCCGCTCGAACCCTTTTGTTTGACCCCAAACGATATGCGGAATGGGCACCCGGCCTCAAGAGCGGAGCGCCATCGGGCCGTGGATGGCACTGCGTGCCAAGCGAGTTGACGAAGCCCGGGGCGCTGGGTTCGGAGGGGGCGGTGCCGGGCCGCCATTTCTCAAGCGCAGCCGCCTCCCGCTTCGCCCCCCTCCTCCTTCGCGGAGATCCGCACTCCCTCAAGGAGAAGCGCTGTGCTGAGCCGAACCCCTCTCCCGCCGCCCCGCGCCGCCCGTACGCTCGGTGCCATCGGCGCGGGCGGCGCCACCACCGCGCTGCTCCACTGCCTCGCCGAGCGGGCCGAGGACGGCAGCGCCGTGCCCGACCACATCCTCGTCTTCGAGCGCACCCCCACCCCGGGCCCCGGCGCCGTCTACCGCGACGACCTGGCCTCGGCCCGGATCGACCGGGAGGCGGGCCAGATGTCGGTGTCGGCCGCCGTCCCGGGCACGTCACCTGGCAGCGGGCGGGCCGGGCGCTCGACCTCGGCGCGGGCTCCGGCCCCTGCCATGCCAGGCGCACGACGCCGACTGCGTCCAGCAGGCCTTCCCCGGGCGCTATGCCTTCGGGCCCTACCTGGAGGACCAATTAGCCGTCTCCACACGGCAGTTGAGAAGAGCGGGCACCAGCGTGGAGATCGTCCACGAAGAGGCGGTCAACCTGCTGCCCGCGTCCCCGCTCCGGCTGGTCACCCGCTCCCCGCGCGACCGGACCGTCGACGAACTCGTCCTCGCCATGGGCACCCCGCCCCAGCCCGACCTCTACCGGCTCGGCACCGCCCCGGCTGCCACGCCGACCCCTTCCCGCTCACCCGGCTGGCCGAGGAGAACCCCGAGGACGCCGCCGTCGCCGTCCTCGGCACCGGGCTGACCGCCGTGGACATCGCCGTCGCGCTCTGCGCGTCCGGCCGCCGGGGCCCGCTGCACCTGCTGTCCCGCACGGGCATGCTGCCGCGGGTGCGCGCCGAGGCATTTGCCGCCCCGCTCACCCACTTCACCGTGCAGAACCTCATCCGGCTCGCCGCGGAGAACGACGGGCTGACCCTCGCCGACCTGGCCGGGCTGCTGCAGCGCGACGCCGGTCCCGGCCGGTCCCGACCTGCCCCGGCTCGTCGACGTACTGGAGCGGGCCCGCGGCAACGGCGGCCCGGCCGCCGCCCTGCGCCACCAACTGGCGGGCAGGAAACCGGAGATCACCGCCTGGCAGCAGCTGTCGGCCGCCACCCACCCGGCCGTTGCCGCGTTCCGCACCCTGTGAAGTCGGGTGGTCCCGGCTTCACGGCCTGCGCACGACCACTTTCAGGGTGGGGACGTATCGCTGTACCTCACTGACCACGCGTGCATACGCCGTCAGTGGCGCGCGAGTTGGAGGTCTTCTGCGGTCGGGCCGCCGCGATATCCGAGAGAACGGGGTGAGTCCCTCTGATTGGTCACGGTCCGTGCAGGCTTTAGTGGTGTCCGTTGTTCTGGTCGTCGGGGTTGTCGGCCGGGGCGTTTACCGAGCCGGTGCCTTCGCAGGCGTCGCAGTCAACGGTGTGCCCGTCGACCGTCACGGTCCCTTGGCCCAGGCAGTTCGTGCACGTCACGGCGTGCCTCCCGGGCAGCGGCGAGCCCGGTGGCCAGTCGTGCCAGCAACTGCCGGCGCACTTTCGCCTCGGACAGCTGCACGAGGCGCTGGTACATCCATGAGGGGTAGGGGCCCGGCAGGTCGTGGCTCTGAGCGACAGCCGGCAGGTGCTCGCGGTCGATCCACCCCATGGCAGCCTCCCTCGCTGTCCCTGCTCTGCCAGCGTAGTACTGGGCCGGGCGGTGAGGGAGAGCGGTCACGGCGCGGGCTCGGTCCCGGGAACGGGCAGAGGCCGCCGCTGAGCACACACAGGGATCGACCAGGCTGGCACGGCACTTGGGGACGCGGAGCATGCGCTCGGGCCGGTCGGCGCGGGCGTAGCGTTTGACGGTGTTCAGGGCCAGTTGCAGGCGGCGAGCACATTCGAGCAGGCCCACGCCCTGGTCGAGCAGGCTGTGGACCTGGTGCCAGCGGTCGAGGGCACATGCCAGCGATCCGCGACCTGGACCGCGTCAGGCCGAGTGCGCCGGATGGGCCGTGAAATCTCCTCAACGCCTCGCCTCACTGCTTGCCCCCGCCAGCATCAGTCCAGGTCAGCCGCCTATCACTGCAGGGTCACCGGGGTGGCCCAGGCCGGGCATCGGCCGGGCCGGATGCCCTGCGGCCTGGCGCTGTTACGAGCGGCCACCCTGTACCGCCGTACCCGGTAGCCGTCCCGGCGGGTGTGCCGGGTGGTCAGCGGAGCTGGTTCCACCACCAGGCCCTGAGCCACAGACATGCGTCCACCGCGGCCGACACCCGAGGCTGTGGTGTCAGGACAGATGCGTCAGCAGCAGTTCAGTGAGTCGCTCAGGGGCGCGCAAGGGGAGGTAGTGGTCGGCATTAGAGATCATCTGGCCGTGGGCGCCGGGGATGTCGGTGCTGAGCCGTTTCGCAATGACGCCGATCTCAGGGTGATCGCGGTCGCCGTGGATGACCATCGTCGGCACGGCGATGTCACCAAGTCGCGCCTCGGCATCGCGGTTCGCTGAGGGCGCGAAGTGCTGCTCGCTCTCGATGCGCCGGTGCGCGTTGTCGGTCACCATCGCTTCGATCAGCTGCCCTCCGGGAGCCGTGCGGCCCATGGACGCCCAGACGGACATCTCCAGTTGGGCCAGCGTCTCCGCGTCCCGCTCACGACGAGCCGTGGCATAGGCCAGCGACTCGGGATCCTCCGGCCAGACATGACCACTGACAGAGGTGGCGACCAAGCCCAGCGCCTTGACCCGATCCGGGTATGCAAGGGTGAAGTCCAGCGAGGTCTCCCCGCCCATACTCAGGCCCACCAGAGCAGCTCGGCGCAGACCGAAGTGGTCGAGTACGGCCCGTAGATCTTCGACATCGTCGAACGGCTGTTCCGGGATTGTGGAGCGTCCCAGGCCGCGGGCGTCGAAGCGGATCACCTGATGGTGTCGGGCCAGCTCTGGAGCGGTGGCATCCCACAGTCGAGAATCCATCCCGGCGCCGTGCAGCAGCACCACCGGGCTGCCGGAGCCACTGTGCTCGGCCCACAGCCAGCCGCCTCTAGGAGCGGGAATGCGGACTTCGTCTGCCGACACGACTACTGGGTCGGTGCTCGAATTCATGTGGCAATCATTTCAGGGCCTGGCGAAGGGACGACCAGCACATCGCCCTGAGGGCACGTACCGCACGCCAACGTCCGGGTGCGTTCACCGCCCCCAACCTCTTCCCGCATCCCTACAGAAGAGCCGCACCCATTGTCGATTGCCAAGGTTGTTGGCCTCTCTCTGCCAGTGAAGTGGAGTACGGCACAGTGGGTTCCCGCCTGGTAGAGGCGGCTGGAACTGGCAAGGGGGCGCGACCCGAACGGACGGGTTCAGTAGCAAGCCGCAGCGATGCGTGCGGCATCAGAGAGTGAAGCGGGAACGCGACGGCGCCGACAAGTGGGCATAAGAGGTGCAAGAGGTGCAAGCGCAGCAGGGCAGCGCCTTGTGCGCGAGACCGCGTGCCCACACCACAGTCCACGCGCCGGCCCCGCACCCGCGTGCTGGGCGTCGCTCGTCTCGGCCACTTCGTAGACGACACGGGCGAGTCGGGTGATCGAGGTCAGCGGCGGAGCGCCGTCGATGGCGCTGGGGTGGTCGGGGCCGAGCAGCCGTGTCCGGTCCGGAAGCCGATCAGAACCAGGGTGTAAGGGTGCCGTCGAGTCGGAGAGATTGGGGGACGGGGTTCCAGGGCGTGTTCAGGGTGTCTGGGACGTCGCGGTTCTCGTCGCTGAAGGCGTAGTGGGCGCCATCGGCTGCAACGGTCACGGCCTCGTCCAGCCCCCTTACCTCGGAACACTGCTCGCACCTGCCGGTGATCGTCGGCTCCACGCAGCTCGGCCCCGCCTGATGCCCCGCTTCCCGCCACGCCTCGTCATGGCGCCGGCCCTGCTGTTCGCTGCGGACGGCATGGTGCTCCTGACTCGACTGGAGGGGGGCTCAGCGTACGCGGGTCTGCGTCTGCCCGCGCAACTGATGTTCGGCCTCGGCGCGGGCACGGCCCTCACGCCCGCCACGTCACTCGCCACGCACGGCATTGAGCCGCACGACGCCGGGGGCGCCTCCCTCATGGTCAGCGCCTGGTCGGCGGCGCTGTCGGCACCGCCCTGCTGAACACCGTCGCGGCCTCCGCCACGGCGGCCTATCTTTCCGCTCACATGGCAGGGGCAACCACTCAGGCCGCACACCAGCTGCTCCAGGTCCAGGCCATGGTCAACGGGCTGCACCCGGGCCAACTGGTGGGCGACCGGCATCCTCGTTCCGGCTGCTCTGACGTCCGCCATGCTCGTCAACACCGGCGTTCCCCAGGGCAGTCCGTCCTCCTCGCCCGGCAATGCGACCAGCACCACGGACACTGAAGGCGCGGCGCAGACGCCCGAGCGATGAGATTCCCGATCGGTGGGGAACCGGGATCAGCGGGCTGACGGCAGCACGGAGTCGCGCAGCGCTGGCGGTTCGGCGACCACCGTGCGCGAGCCCGGGGCGATCTGGGTGAAGCCGGCGTCCCGCACCTCGGGCAGTCCGCCGGCAGTGAGCGCCGTCCACGCCGCGGGCTTTGGCTCACGTAGCGCACCTGCTCAACGTTCTGGCGGATCCCGTGCGGGCGGGTGTGCCGCCCGCCGTCGTGGTCTGGGTTCCCGGTGGGGATTCTCGTGCCCTCTGCCGCGCTCGGACCACTGTCGGCTGGGGTGGGGCTGGTGGCTGATCGGCCCGAACGCGTCTTCACATAGGAGGGTTCGGCTGGACGGCTGACCGCGTGCGTCGGTTCTGGCCGGGCTCGTCCGTCACCGGCTTGGCTCGTCCGGCACTGGGGCGTGCCTGCCTCGCCTTGCGTACCGGTGCGGGACAGGCAGGCCACCCCGGCCGGGGTGGGACAGGGGCGGGCCGCATTTTTCGTAACGAGCGTTGCGTTAATTCGTGCGACTCGGTACGGTGCCGCCATCTTCTGTACTCAAGACGGGAAGCCGGGACCAACATGTACGACGTTGCAGCGAGCGGGGCCGGCTTCGCCGGCGTGACGTATTCGGCGTTCAGCGGCTGGGCCGACCGGCCCACCGACTTCGCGCCGATGCTGGAAGGGGAGCTCACGTGCGACATCGCCGTGGTCGGGGGCGGTTACGCCGGCATGGCGGCGGCACTGCGGCTGGCCGAGCGCGGTGCCGATGTCGTCCTGCTGGAGTCCGGGTTCTGCGGATGGGGCGGCAGCTCGCGCAACGCCGGCTATCTGTCGAACGCGCTGGCAGGCGACCCGCAGCTGCTGAAGACGCTGTACGCGCGCCGGCTGCCGCATCTCGTCCGTTACGCGGACCGGGCGGCCCGTTTCACCGAGGAACTGATCGGACGGCTCGCCATCGACTGCGAGTACGAGCCGACGGGCAACGTCATCGCCGCCGTCTCCCCGGGACAGCTCCGGCGCACCCGACGGAACGCTGAGATCCTCCGAGGCGCGGGGGCGGACGTCGAGTTCGTCGAGGGCCGCGGCTTCGGCCTGCCGAAGACGTTCCTCGGGGGCGTCTTCGAGCGGGCCGGTGGGCTGCTGAACCCCGGGAAGTTCGCGCTCGGTCTGCGCGAGGTGCTTCTCGCGTCGGGCGTGCGGGTGTACGAGCGGACCGCCGTGCGCGCGGTCGAGCCCCATGCCTCGGGAGCCGTCGTCAGCGTGCCCGGCGGCCGCGTCCACGCCGAGCGTGTGGTTCTGGCCACCAATGCCTACTCCCGCGACCTGGCGATCGCCCCGAAGCGGATGGTCACACCGATCTGGACCAGCTTGGTCGAGACCGAACCGATCGACCCCGAACGCCTGGAGGCGACCGGCTGGACGCGGCGCCTCGGCATCATCACCCCGCACGCGATCCTGGAGAACTACCGGCCCACGCCGCGCGGTACGGTCATGTTCGGAACCCGTCGGCTGCGGACGGCACAAGGAGCGCTGGGCGCCCGTGAGCCGGACGACGCGGTCGTGGCGGACCTCGTCCGCGGCTTCCACGAGCGGTTCCCCTCCCTCGGTGATGTCGCACCGCAACGCGCCTGGGGCGGGTGGATCGCGATGACGCCGTCGCTGCTGCCGGTCGCCGGCGGGGCGACGAAGAACGTTTTCTACGCCATCGGCTGCAACGGTCACGGCCTCGCCCAGTCCCCTTACCTCGGAACACTGCTCGCCGACCGGCTCGCCGGCGACCCGATGCACGAAGACCTCGCCGCCGTATGGCGTGCGCGGCCGCGGTTCGCTCCGCCCGTCTTCAGCGCGCCGACGCTGCACGCCGCCTGGACGGTCGACCGCGTCTCGGACCGCTGGCACCGCCGCAGCGCCTGAAGACCGGCCGCGCCCCGAGCCTTTCGCCGCACCCGGTGTTTCAGACCGGTCGGGCCGGTGAACGTGAAGGGGGCCTCGAGCGGGTGCGCGTACAAGGCGGCGGCGAGGCCCCGGCTCGCCGCCGCCGTTGGCCGAGGGCCATCCGGTCATGGACCGCCCACGCCGTGACAACGGCTGGGGTGTGGCTGCTGAGCAGCGGGAACCAGCGCGGGCGTGCTGTGTTGCGCCGCATCGCTGTCGCTTGAGCGTTAGCGGCCGCCCAGTGCGGATACCAGGCTTGCGACCGTGACGGTGTTGAAGACGAAGGCGATGACCGTGTTCGCCGCCACGGTCCGTCGCATGTCCCGTGAGGTCACGTTGACGTCGGTGGTGCCGAACGTCGTCATCGCGGCCAAGGCGAAATAGACGTAGTCGGCCCAGGCCGGAGCCCGCTCTGCGGGGAAGTCGAGTGCCCGTTCGTTCTCCACGAGGTTGTCGGCCTGGAAGGTGACGGCGAAGGCTACGACCACGCAGATCCAGGCGACGACGACCAGAGCGAGAGCCACCAGCGTGCGCGGGAGGGCGGAGAAGGTGGTGCTGAGGTGGCCGGGAAGCCACAACACTGCTACCACCAGCGCGGCAGCCGCGATGAAAAGCGACGCCCCGGGTCCAGGTGCGGTTCCGAGGAGGTAGCGCTGCAGGAACGTGCCGCGGGCTTCGCGATGCGCCCAGGTGCGGACCTGCTCCGGAACAACGCTCAAGAAGGTGGCCAAGGTGATGGCGAGGTAGGGAAGCAGGTAGGCGAAGAGTACGAGTACGCCGACATCTGCTGCCGAAATCTGCGCCACGCTGTCGTTGGGGAGGACTGCTGCCGCGCACGCCGCGATGGCCAGGCTGACCGCCGATCGGCGCCGTTCGGAAAGCCAGCGATGCACGGACGAGCCTCTCTTGCCGGTCGTCGTGTGACGGGGGCGCTGAATGGAAAGGTCGCGGTTGATCTTATGGGGTGGCTCCGGCTCCTGGGCGGTGGCGTGGAGGGCGTGTCTCGGTGGTGATCCGAAGGGGGGCCGGGGCCAGCCGGCAGGGCCTTGCAGTGGTTCTCGTGCTGCCACCGAAGAGGAAGGGGATGCCATTCGGGGCTTTCCTGCCGAGGGCAGGTTTGGTCCTTGTCCTGAAAGGGTTGCGTGAGGGGTTCCCAGGGGTGGTCGGGCGCAGGAAACCGGCGGCGGGTGATGGCCGAGTGGTCGGGTGCCGGGCAGATGACCCGCTGCCGCGCCGGCCGGGGCGCGGTGGCGTGGCGCGGCGCGGCAGCGAGCGCCGGCCGGGGCGCGAAAGGGTCAGCGGCGAAGCCACCCACGTTTTCCGCGGCGGCGCTCGTCTGCGTGTCAGTCGGCCGGTGAGTGGTCGAGGCGGCTGCTGTCGGTACTGGTGTCGGTGTGGTTGCCGC
This sequence comes from Streptomyces sp. UF-297, assembly GCF_058245575.1. Lineage (NCBI taxonomy): Bacteria > Bacillati > Actinomycetota > Actinomycetes > Kitasatosporales > Streptomycetaceae > Streptomyces > Streptomyces sp. UF-297. The sequence continues at coordinate 33,512 of NZ_JBSIBZ010000073.1, forward strand.
TGCCGGCCACGGCGACGGCGCGGATTTCGACCAGCAGGCCGGGGAGGGCCAGTTGGGCCACTCCGACCGCGGTCCACGATGGGTAGGGGGCGGTGATGTACTCGTCCTTGACCCGGCTGAATGCCTCCATGTCGCCCCGGAGATCGGTGTGGAACGTGGTGAGCTCGACGATGTCGTCCAGGCTCGCTCCCGCGGCTTCGAGGACGGCCCGCACGCCTTCGAAGGCGAGCCGGGCCTGGGCGTCCATTCCGTCGGCGGGCGTCATGGCGGAGGCGTCGGTCCCGACCTGGCCCGACACCCAGATCATGTCGCCTGCGCGGGTCGCCTGCGAGAAGTGCAGCCTGTCGTACAGCGCTCCGGTGGGGGGCGGGTTGACCGATCGGCGTTTCACTGCGTGGGACCTCTTCTCGGGACTGTCAGAGGAGCTGACGGAAGACGGGGGAGCGGAACGGGTCGCCCGCGTTCAGCTTCGCCATCTCCTCGACGAAGAGAACGCCGTTGCGGGCGAAGTGCTTGTTCTGCTCCGGGAGGGGCCAAAACGTCGCGTCGTCGCCGAAGAAGCGCAGGACCAGCGTGTGGCGCTCCGGGCACGCGGCGTCGACGTGCGCGCCGCCGTGCAGCGCGCGGGGGTGGAGCACGATGACATCGCTGGGCTCGGTCGCCCAGGAGAGCACGTCGTAGGCGTCGGGGTCGCGCGCGAGTTCGGCGTCGATGTCCGGCAGGCGCGGCATTACGCCGCCGCCGTGCAGGGGTTCGGTCGGATCGTCGGGGTTGGCGAAGGTGGTTCCGTCGTACTGGGTGCCGTGGCGGGAACCGCGGATGATCTCCAACGAGTTCGCTTTCGGGAGTGCCTGGAAGCTGATCCACGCATTGGCCCAGTGCTCGCCGGCCCAGGGCAGGTACGCGGTGTCCTGGTGCCAGGCGGTGCGGCCGCCTCGCCCGCCGGCCTTGAGGAATATCTCCTCGGCGAAGTACCACACGTGCTGCGAGCCCCAGAGGTCGGCGAAGAGCCGGCCGAACGGCAGTGACGAGACCATCGCGTCCAGCCGGGACTTGGCGCGCGGGTTGGCGTTGTCGACGTGTGACTGCTGCTCGGTCCCGTTGAACATCCGGGTGGCGTTGGGCCCGGGGTGCTCGACGGCCCAGTGGTACGCCTCCTGGCACCGCGCCAACTGCGCTGCGTCGAGGCAGTCCTTCATGAGGACGGCGCCGTCGTTGCGAAAACTCTCCCTTAGCGACTCCTGCATGGGTGTTCCTCCCGTAGGTCAGGTGGTGGCAGCACCGTAACGAGCCCTCAGTATTTAACGCAACAGTCGTTACGTTAATTGTGTGGCAGAATCACAGGGTGTCCGACAACCCGACCCGACAAGCGAACGACGATGGCGGAACCGGGCCGGCCGTGCGGCGCGGCCGCCCGACGGGCGACCGCGCGGCGAAGCGGGCCGAGCTGCTGAAGGCGGCGGCCTCGGTGATCGCACAGGAGGGCTACGCCAACACCTCGCTGCGCAAGGTGGCCCACCGCGCGGGGTGCTCCACCGGGGCGGTGACGTACTACTTCGCGAACAAGGAAGAACTGGTCACCGCGTTGGCCGAGAGCCGGTTCGACGGCTTCGACGCCATGCTCGCGGCCGGCCAGGATCAGCCCGACGTCAGGGCGATCCTGGAGCGATGGCTGTTGCGGACCACGGACGATCCCGAGTTCTGGCCCGTGATGTCCCAACTGCTCGTCCACGCACGGTACGAACCGGCCTTCGCCGCCGTCATCGAGGAGCGTTATGCCCGCCACCGCGACGTGCTCGCCTCACTCCTCGCAACCGGGCAGGCGCGGGGAACCATCCGCGACGACATTCCCGCCGACCTGCTCGCCGACCAACTCGGCGCCATCGGCGACGGCTGGATGATGATGTTCCCCATCGAGCCGGAGAGGTTCACACCGAGCAGGGTCCAGGCTCTCCTCGATGCCGCCATCACCTTGATCGCCCCGTCTCCGGGTGCCCGCCACACGTCCGGCTCGTAATTGACGATCCCGCCGCCCGTCGCATGGGTAGCGGATGACGGGCGCCGGTCGGTCGCGGTCCGTCGGCGGCCTGTCCCTCGTCGCGCGAACGGGTGCGGTCAGGCGCCATCGCCGGCCAGGGTGCGAGCGATGTCCTGGGCCGCCTCGGCTCTGGTCTCGATGGCGCCGTCGATGCCGCCGACGCCGGTCGCAGCGATGTCACCGCCTGCGAAGCGGATGCGTCCGTGGGGCTCGCGCATGCGGGGCGCGACCTGGGTCAGGTTCCCCGGCCGGTGATGCGCCCAGGCGCCGCGGGAGAACGGATCGGTCACCCAGTCGTGGCAGGCGGCGACGCCTCGGCGCTCAACGGCGGAGACCGAGTGGCGGTGCAACGCGCCCAGCGGACCTTCGTCCCCGGTATCGAAGTGGTCGACCGTGATCTCCAACCGCGAAAAATCCTCCCTCGCCTTCTCCAGCCGGGTAGCCAACTCCGCAGCCTCAGCCTGAAGTTCCTCCACCCTCTGCCGAGCCGCGGCCTCCCGCGCCCGAAGCTCTTCCGGTAAAGACACCGTGGCGCCCCACTTCCACCCCGCCACGGTAGGAGTGCGACGGCGCCACCACACACCAATCAGCGTCTTCCCAGCTCAGCCATCCCCCGAGTGAGGATCCGCACCCAGAGGCGATTGCCTCTGATGATGTGCCGGCCAGCAGCTTCTCGTCCGGACGCTCCCGTACGCAGGGTGTGGCGGGTACCTGCTGCCGATGCGGTGCGAGGGTGCCGAGCTCTCTGCTCGAGCGTCGGCCCCAACGGGGGGGCTCGCGGTCCTCCTGGTTCACCGGCGGTATCTGAATCGTTGCCGCTACGTCAAAGGCTGGGTCGGCTGGGGCACGCCCCCCCATTCCGCACCGGGCGGGGGGAGTGGGTGCGCTGCTCGGGGCGGGGTTGTGAGGTCGCGGTAGTGGTGTTGCCGATTCGGTGTGGCGCGGCACCGGCTGATGCGTGGTCACTGAAGATTCCCGGCAGTGCCAGCCGCTCAGGAACCCGGGGGAGCGTACGTGGCGAGATAGGCGGTGATGACGCGTCGCGCCTCGTCGATCGTGGTGTCGTCCCCGGCCGGGGTGCTGCGGAAGGCGATGTCGAGAAGCCGGTTGCCTATCTCGAAGGCCAGGTGCAGGACGTGGCGGGGGGTGTCGGCGCAGATCAGGTCTCGCTCGATGAGGAAGTGCCGGAGCCGCTCGGCCTGTGCTCCGTCGAAAGCCAGGACCAGGTCGCCGGCGGCCGTGCTGCGCCGTGCGAACCACAGTTCGGTGCAGCACGGATGCGTGCGGAAGTAGTCTCGTACGGTGTCGAGGACGGCGTCGGCGGTATCGCGCAGCGTGCGCGGCCCGGGGTCCTTGAGCGCGGCACCGATGCGTGTGTCGAGCTCCCGCACATGGCGCTCCAGCAGTTCGGCTTCGACCCCGTGCCGGTCGGGGAAGTAGTGGTAGAGCGAGGCGATCGGGATGCCCGCCCGCTCACCGATCGCCTTGAGCGTCGTGGCCTCGTAGCCCTTCTCGACGAGCAACGCCTCGGCGGCGTCGAGAATGGCATGCCTGCGTGCCATCCCGCGGCGCTGCACCGCCGGGCGGGACGGTGCCTGGCTGGTCGGTTTTCCCTCGAACACGATGCCAGAGCGTATCAACCGTGCCCCGTCCCCTTGCTGACGATGAGTTACGGCCGCTGCCCGCACACCATACTCGAACTCGAATCTAGTTCGAGTATGGTGTGCGGGCACGAGCGAACCGACACAAGGAAACGGAGAGGTTCATGGCCAACTGCTCGTACGACGTCGCGGTGATCGGTGCCGGATTAGCCGGAGTGGCCGCGGCACGGGACCTCAGCGCCGCAGGCCACTCGGTGGTCCTGCTCGAGGCCCGCGACCGGGTCGGCGGACGGACCTACACGGGCGAAGCCTTCGGCCGCCAGGTCGAGTTCGGCGGCACATACGTCCACTGGACCCAGCCGCACGTATGGCACGAACTCCAGCGCCACCGCATCCCGTTGGCGCCTCCGCTCGCCATTGAGACGATGTACTGGCTGGCCGACGGCACGGTGCACGTCGGCAGCCCGACCGCGTACACGGACGCTGTCGCCCCCCTCGCGGCCCGGTTCTTCGCCGACGCCCGGACACGGTTTCCGATGCCCTTCGATGTCACCGCGGTCGACAACCGCGCGCTCGAGAAGGAGACCCTGGAGAGCCGCCTCGACTCGCTGAATCTGTCCGCACACGACAGGGACCTCCTGGAAGGCGCGCTGGCCACACTGGTCCACTCCTACAGCGAACAGGGCCTCGTACAGGCACTGCTCTGGGCGGCCACGACCTTCGGAGACTGGGGCGCCTTCCTGGAAACCGCCGGCTTCTGGCCGATTGAGGGCGGGACCAAGCGGCTCATCGAAGCCATCCAGAGCGAATCGAAGGCCGACCTGCGCCTGTCGACACCCGTCAGCGCCGTCGAGGACGAGGGGCCCGCGGTCGTCGTCACCACACGCGCCGGCGAACGGATCCGGGCACGCGCTGCCGTCGTCGCGCTGCCCCTCAACACCCTGGGCGACCTCACCATCTCCCCCGACCTCGCCCGGCCGGCACGCACGATGATCGACCAAAAGCACCCGGTGCGCACCGCCAAGATCTGGGCGAGGGTCAGGGGCGAGGTCGAGCCCTTCTGTGCCTTCGCCCCGGTCGGCAAGAATCCCGTCAATACCGCGAAGGTGGAGTACCGGCACGACGGTGACACCCTCATCGTGTGCTTCGCCTCCGGCCCCTCGGCCGTCGACGCCGGGGACCGCGCGGGAGTCGAGGCCGCGCTGCGTACCTTCGTCCCCGGCATCGACGTGCTGGAGACGGCCGGCCACGACTGGGTCGGTGACTTGTTCTCCCAGGGAGCCTGGGCCCACCACCGACCCGGGAACCTGACCCAGGCCGCCCCGCTGCTGCGCGAGCCCCACGGACGCATCCACTTCGCCGGAGGCGACATCGCGGCGGTGGGCGTCGGGAGCATCGACGGCGCCCTGGAGACGGGCGCTGGCGCCGCCCGACGCGTCGCCGCGACGCTGGCGGCCGCCCCTCTCTCCTAGACCCGCACCTCGTGTGAGCTTGCTGCTTCGCGGCAGTGGTTGGCCAGCAGCGGGACGGATCACTCAGTGCGGTGTTCTGGTGCTGGCTGGACTCGCTGAAGCCGTGATGGTGTCGACCGCTGCGCAATGACCGTCTGTCTGCCGCATAGCGGCTGGCACAAGAGCCCTTTCCTGTCGTGGAGTTGCCTCTTGCCGCGTACGTGATTTGGGGTGCGGCGTGTGCTTGCGGGTATGTCGAAGAGCCGTCCGTCGTCGCCTGCGACGGAGTTGCCAGCGGATTCTGTGCCTGTGGTGTTGCGGCAGATGGTGGTGCGCCGTTTGCTGGCGGTCGATGAGGTCCATGGTGTGTCGCGGGTTCATGTACGGATCTCTGCTGAGGCTGCCGGGGAGATCTGACCCACGTCCGGACACACCACGGGCCCCGGGGAGTGAAGGAATCCCCGGGGCCCGGTGTATGGAGTCGTGTTGTTCAACGACGACGGGACGACGCCGTCACGTCTCGGGTTGTGAGAACCCATCTTTGAACCCTTGTGAGTGTCTGTGGCGATGAGCGATTGGGATCCTTGGCCTTTCGGCTGACGAGGGGGACGCGTGACTGTTGAGGAGTCCTGGGAAAGAATCGAGCGCTGGATAGACCAGCACGCCCCGGAGGAGCCCCCGTTGCCGGGCCCTTGTACCCGAGCAGCCTTGGAGCGCCTCTGCAAAATTCTCGGAGGTCGGCTGCCGCAGGATGTCGAACGCTCGCTACTACGGCACGACGGGTCGGGTCTGACCGACATTCTCCCGCCGGGATACACGCTTCTGAGCGTCGAGGAGATCATCCGACACCGCGCGATCTGGTTGAAGTACGGGGCGCGTGATGATGCAAACCTGGAGGCGGGAGATAGACCCTTCCTCGTCCCGTTCGCAGCGTTGAGTGTCACTCAGCTCCTGGTCGACACCAGGACCGGCCGCCTCGGCTGGTGGGACATCGAGCAGTGCTTCGCCTGGGAAGATGATCCACTCTGGCACTCCTTCGCCAGTGCTCTGGACTTCGTCGGGAACCTGCTGGCCTCGCCACCTCCCTGGATCGCCATACTGCCGGGCGATGAGGAGTGGGAGGTCACCGACAGGGACCCGGATTTCCCCGGGACGCTCGTATGGACCGAAGATCCCGTCGACTGACGTCCAGTGGGCCTGAAGGAATGCCTGGTCTCAAGGCAGACTCATCTTCCGAGTCACGGGCAGACGCCGTGCGATCAGACGGCCTGAACTGCTGGGACCGGCCGGAGAATTGCGGCCGTCGGGTGAGCTGCGGCCGAGCAATCCGGCGGGTCATGAGCGCGACGGCCGCGAGGGAGAGCATCTGCTCGGAGCGCTCGGGCCGGGGATGTCTGCCCGGGGCGCCGCCAACACAGTGGTGCTCCTGTGCTGGAGGTCCTCCCTGGACAGGACGGCCCTTGCGGGCGTTGGCCCGGGCCGGGCGAGGACGACAAGTCCATCGTGGGAACCGAGGAACTGGAGCCGGGCGCCGTGGTGCCGGCACGACGGGACGGGAGCGGGCGGTGACGCTGTGGTGGCGGGTCCTGGCCGCTCTCACCGACGACACCGAGCGCGAGGCCATCGTGGCCCGTGGCGCCGCCCAGCTCGCGATCCGCCGTACGCCCGAGGGTCAGCGGGTTGCTTCCGGCGCGGTCATGGACACCGCCTTCCACGAGTTCAATCTGCTCCTCACCGCCGACCAGGCCCGCGCCGCCCTCCGCGAGGTCCGCGCTCGTGGGTAACCCGGACGGTACAGGCTCCGTTGAACCGGGAGTGAGAATGACGATGCGGTTCACGCCGCCTGTTATCGGCGGACAGCGCAGCGACAGTGAAACGGTTCCCCGCCCTGAGCTGGAGCCGGTCTTTACCGCGCTCGCCGTGCGGTGGGACTCCGACGGCCGGGCCGTGCCCGGCCGCGCGGATGAGGAGTGGGCGGTCCTCGCCCGCCGCTACCCCTGGCCTCGCTGATCGCGCGGCGCGGGCACGGCCCCCACCGTCACCTGCACCGCACCCCCAAGGAGCCTGCCGGCGCCGTACAGCGCCGCGCTCCCGGTCTGCCGCACCGCCACCGTGGTCGGGCCCGGTCCGGCAGCCCTCCCAGTCCACCTCCGGCCGCACGCAACGGCGCCCGACAGCACGAAGGCCCTGACCGCTCGGGGCAGGCCAGGACCGTCGTTGCCTCGGGGAAGCTGACGCGGCCCCGACGCCAGAGCGCGGAATCGGGGGCCGTGGACCGCACCGGCCCGACGCGGGGCGTCCAGACCAGTGCACGCGTCACCATCTCAACTCCACCCCGGCCGCAAGGTCACGCGCTGCGCGAGAGGAAGAGGCCGGTGGCGCGCGGGCGGCGATGGGCGTAGACCGGAGGTATGGCTGGCACGCAGCGAGCCTGCGCGATGTGCCACGAGCCGCTGCCCTTGGGACCTTCGGAACATCGCTCACAGCGTCCGGCCCTGGCTTTAGGCGATCAATCCGGTGTATTCAGTGATCGAATGCGGCCAGCTATCGCGTTACGCGGAACTCGCTACCGGGTCCAGCGGTGTGCCCTGCCCGGTCGAAGGCCCCCGCCCCTTTTCATAGACGGTCAGCCCCCGTGAGAGCCGTAGTGGGACGAGTACCAGTTCCACGAGTACCGCCTTCCACGCGTAGCAGAGGTTGACGATCTTTGTCGGATAGACGCAGGGGATGTGGAGCAGCACCCTGCCCAGCGGTAGTCCTCTTCTGCGCGCGGCGTAGATCAACGGCGGTACGGTGAAGCCGAGTTCAGCCGCCGTCCACCACAGGAGCGTGGCCGCTACGGGGCGGTCCATGACCAGCGGCAGCACCAGCGGTGCGCTCCACCACAGCGGTGCGGTGAGAATCTCCAGCATCGCCAGCAGCACCCAGAGCGCCAGCATGGGCTTGCGGGCCACCATCTGCCGTGTGTGCAGGCGCACGTTCTGGCAGAAGCCTGCCATCCACCGCCACACCTGCTTGCGCAGGTACACCAGCGTCTCCGGATCGGCCGCCCACGCCACCGCCTCTGCGACATAGCGCGCCCGCCGCCCCGCGATCTGCTGTGACCAGGTGAAGTCCATGTCTTCCACGATCGTGCGCTCGGGGAAGCCGCCGGTACCCACCAGCACCTGCGTGCGGAACATGGAGCAGCACCCCGAGCACACCATCGGGCTGTTGGCACCGGACTGAATCGGCCGGTGCCAGTGGAAACCGAAGAGGTACTCGACGGAGCGGCCGCGCTCCCAGACCGTTCGCGTATACCTCGTCTGCACATTGCCCGCCGCCACCACCACTGACGGGTCGTCAAAGGCGGGCACGACCCGCTCGATGTAGTCGGGCGCCAGAACCGTGTCCGCATCCACGGCCAGAACGAGTTCCGTGGAGCAGTGCGGCAGCGCATAGTTCTGTGCCCGCGCCTTGCTCCCCTGGCCCTCAGCAGGGCGCAGCACCTCGACTCCGCGCCGCGCGTATGACTGCGCGACCGCGCCGGTGCCATCGCAGGAGGCGTCGTCCACGACAATCACGCGCTCCGCGGGCACCGTCTGCGCCAGCACCGACTCCAGTGTCGCGGGGAGCCCCGCCTCTTCGTTGTGCGCCGGGATGATCACTGTCACACCACTGCGTCTGTGCCTCTTCCCGTGCCCGAAGCGAGGCACGAGACGCCTCGCGGGGGCGATTCGGCCCGCCATCCTTCCCAGTGCGACGACTGCTCCCACCACCCCGTACACGAGCACGCTGACTCCGATAATCGGCAATCCCCCGTGCATTAACGCTCCCTCCAGGACACCGACACCTACGTCGGCTGAGGGGGCAACACTAGGGGAGTCGTCACTTAGAGTGTTGGAGGCGTACCCTCTGTAAGCTACTTGGGGGTTGTGGATATCCGCCCCAGCCGTCTGTATGCCGGTGGGCATGCCCCTACCGGCCCATCTCCGGGCGGGGGCGGTGCGGCGGACAAGCCCCGGAACATCGTCAGCGTCCAGGCGATGCCCACGAGGTCCTGGACGGCGAGTGCCTCATGTGCTTCCAGCACTGTGATCTCGGCATCCAGGGCGGATTGAATCGATCGTCGCAACACCTTGATCGAGAGGTGCAGCGATGGGTGTCTTGGAGCGCCAGCGGCGGGTGTGTGCGTATCGCGGGCAGATTCCGTCGCCGGGTAGGCCGACGGTGCCTGGCGTGAGGACTGGGTCAGGTTCTGGGCTGCGATTGCCCGTGGTGCCAAGACCGAGGACGCGTGTGTGGAGGCCCGTGTGTCCGCGCCGGTGGGGTTCCGCTGGGTCCGGCACGCCAGCGGGGTGAGTCCGCCTCTTCCCGCCGAAGTCTCCGGACGGTACCTGTCGTTCGCCGCACGGGAGGACATCGCGATCGGCATGCCCGGGGTGTCAGTGGCCGCGAGATCGCCCGCGGACTGGGGCGTGCCCCGTCGACGATCTCGCGCGAGCTGCGCCGTTACGCCTCTACCCGCACGTACAAGTTGGACTACCGGGCGTCGACCGCGCAGCGGCACGCCGAACGCGGTGCACGATGACCATGCTGCCCGAACAACTCCGTGGATCACTGACTTGGGACCGCGGCAAGGAACTGTCCGCACACGCGGCGTTCAAGGTCGGGGCCGGCCCGGGGCGGCTCGGCGCCGTACGGGTCGTGTAGCTGAGGTGAGATGGCTCGGGCTCGTGTCCGCCCCTGTGGGCGGTCACGAGCCCGCTGTCTGTGCTGAGCTGTCAGCGCTGCCGGTCGCCCTGGCGCAAGTGCCACTCGACCGGATGGAACACCGGTTCGCTGGTGCCCGTGCGCTCGAAGGCCGCGTGGTAGTCGGCGATGGTCGGCCGGTCTCGGTTGACCCACGTGGACGTGGGCGGTCAGGGCGTCGCCGGTGCGTTGGATCCAGGCGGTGCCGCGGCCGGAGACGTGGAGGCAGGCCATGCTGAGGGGCCTTGCGTTTCCCGGACAGGCATCTGCCGATGACTTCACGCTGCGATGCGCAACCTCCGGTATTCGGCGTGGACTTCGCGCGGAGGGCGGTAACCCACTGCCGAGTGAAGGCGCTTGTGATTGTACCAGAATTCGATGTACCGAGAGAGTCCGCCCCTCCGCCAGCCGGGCGGCTGGCTCGCCGCGATCGGCCTCCTGGTCGCCTACATCGCGGCGCTCTCCTGGCTGTCCGCCGCAGTGGGCCTGCTCGTCAAGTCCCCCGAGGCAGCCGGGGGTTTCACCTTCTTCGTGAGCTTCCTGCCCTACCCGAGCAGCGCCTTCGTGCGGACCGACACCATGCCGTCGTGGCTCCAGGGCTTCGCCGCCCACCAGCCCGTCACCCATGTCATCGAGGCCGTACGCGGACTGCTGCTCGGGCAGCCGTTGGGCTCGACGGGGTGGGTGGCGCTCGCCTGGTGCACGGGCATCCTCGCCGCCTCGGTTGCCGCTTCGGGAGCGCTGTTCAAGCGGCGCACGGCTTAGGTGTGTTCTCGGGCCCGCCGACCCGGCGTCCACAACGGCAACGGATGATGGCAATGGCTTCGCATATCCGGCAGCTCAGGGCCGTCGGCGTACAGTCGAGCGGACTCGGTTCAGTGGCGAAGCGACTGGGTTGGTTGTCAGAGGACAGCAGTGTGGTCGAGGCGGCGCAGTGACCGCCGGTGTCCGGTCTCAGTGCAGCAGAGCCGCGGAGTGACGGTGACCAGCAGTGGTGCAGGTTGGCTGAGACGACTGGGGCACCCTCCACTGGTATGGACCCCCAGTTCTAGAGGAGTTGTCAGTGACGGCTGTCACCATCCGGCCTTGCCCATCAGCCGTGAGTACGCCCGGTCACTCTTCACGGACCTGATGCAGAGCAGCTATCCCACTGGACCCTGACGAACTCTTTCACATGCCGGTCCTGCGGCAGCACGGTCACGTATTCTTCGGCGACATAGAGGAGACGTGTGGGCGACTGCGCGGGGGCAGTCGGTGCCCGCATTGGCCAGGGCCCACACGAAGTACCACTTGTCACGCTTGAGGGCGTGCGCGTCGTTGGCGATCGCCTGGACGGCCTGCCGTCCAGACCTGCGGGGCGTGATCGAACATGTCGTGCATGGCGCCGAGCGTACTGACGGCCGCCGGGCGGCGGCCGTTCCCACGCCGGAGCCAGGGCCACGCTGAATCGTGGGAGGTGCCGTTCCCGTTCTCAGGTTCGGACGGACCGGTCCGCGCAGGATTGCGTGCATGCCCGTGGGTTGCGGATGTCTCGGCCCCGGCCGTCTGCGCGGCACCTGGCGGATCGCGCCCGTGCGCGCAATGGGCCACCCGCCGGGCGCGGGGCTTGAGCCTGCCCGTGCGCGGCACGCAGGTCTCGTTCCCGCCCGGCAGAGAAGGTCCCGTACACCGCGTGTACGGGACCTTCACCGCATGGAGCGCCCGGCAGGCCTTGCACCTGCATTTCCCACCGGCAGGTGGGCGTCGTTCCTTGGACCACAGACGCGTGACTCCCGTGCTGTGCACCGGAGTTACGTAAACGATCATACAGGCTTCACCGGCTCCCGGTGACCGCGGCCGCCCGGGAGGCACTATCGCCGCCCTGCACCTGCCCGCGCTCGTGGGCCGGGCGCAGCCGCGGCTCTAAGCGCGGATCCAGAAGTTCTGCGCGTAACGGAGGTGGGCCCTGCGCAGGCACACGCGGGGTCTTGACATGGCCCTCGCCGGGCGTTCGATCGAAGTGTCAGCATCGTCCGACCACCCGGCGAGGTCGTGGTCAGTGTGCGCCCACCCATCGTGCTCGCCATGCCTGCGGGACCGAACCGGCCGTACTGTGCGCGAAGTTACGTGGCCCCTGGCGGGTGGCAGTGCGAGCGGTGATGGTCCAGCTGTCCCTCCACGGCCTCTCCCCAGCTCAGATCGCCGCCGTGCTGGAGTACGACCCGGCCACGGTCCGGTGCTGGATCGGCCGGTTCAACACGCATGGGGTAAACGGGCTGGCCGACCGGCCCCGCAGCGGACGGCCCCGCCTGGGCAGCCCCCGGCTCGGCGCCCGCATCAAGGCCCTGCTCACCCGCCCCGGGCCATGGTCCGTGCCCCGGCTCCTGCAGCACCTCGGGCGACCGTACGTGAGCCGCCGCACGCTCTATCGACCGGTGCGGCAAGTCGCCTTGTGGTGGCGGCCCAAACTCATCGCCAAGGGCGATCCCCGGCGCGATGCGACCCTGGCGGCCCTCGCAAAACGCCTGCGACTGCTGCCGGCCGGAGCGGTGGTGTGGCCACCGACGAAACCCACCTGCACCTGCTCCCGCACATCCGCGCCGGCTGGACCCTGCCCACCGCGCGGCCGCACATCACCACACCGGGCAAGAACCGCCAGCTCACCGTGCTGGGCGCACTCGAAGTCACCACCGGTACCTGGTGCTACCGTCTCGGCCGCCGCCGCGCGGCCGACTTCGTGAGCCTGCTGCAGCAGCTGACCACTGCCTTCCCCACCGCACCCGCGACCGTGGTGATCTGCGACAACGACCAGATCCACCACGCCCGCACCGTGCGGGACTTCGTGGCTGCCCAGCCAGGGCTGCACCTGTGGTACGGCGCCCGCTACAGCCCCCACGACAACCCCGTCGAACGAATCTGGGCCGCGCTGAAGGCATACATACATCGCCAACACCCCCTCTCCTGGCCGGCCCGGCAACGACAGATCCACGCATTCTTCCGAGCCCGCTCACCCGCCTGGAAAGGCGCTTAGCTCTCGGCCGCGACACCGCGGCGCGGGCCTGCCCGAGGCCGCCTCGGTCGGTTGCGGCTTTTCGGGATAGGTGACACCAACTGCGCCGACGGTTCGGGGGCGAGGCTGATCTGGTCACGTTGCTTGACACCAGAAGGCCGAGATTGTTGATGCCTGCTCCCAGGTTTCGTACCAGTTGACACCGACGGTCGGGGGCGCATTAGCGTCCCGGCAACTCACAGTCCGCAGCGAACTGGTCCGCCACTGAGAGACCTGTTGCGCAGTCGGGGCAAGTGGCGTTCCCGAAGAGGAAGGTCACCGCGGTGGCGAGCGCGTGCTGGCCATCAGCGACTGCAATGTCATGGAGGTGCAGGCCCAGGCCGTCCAGGCGGTCGAGTTCGGCCGGGCGAAGCGGGGTCTTGTCTACGTCGTCGTCCAGGGCGTAGTCGCTGCTGGAAGCGAAGAAGCCGTGCTCACCGATGGCGATGAACAATCTCGTACCGCATCCCGGGCAGGGGAGCTCGAATTCTCCATCGACGAGCCCGTCCAGGTACTGGCTCCAGACCGGGACACCCTCAAATCCCAGGATGGCTTGCAGCAGATAGATGTACTCGTCTGGATCCGAGAGCGTCCGCAGCTGCGCGTTCGACATCCGCAGCAGTGCCTCGATCTCCGCCGAATACCTCTCGCGGACATCACCGGCACCATGACGCTGTCCGGCACCGGCCATGATCGACCCTGCCAAAATCAGCGAGTCCATGCATTGCTTCGCGCTGCCTGCGGCTGCCCTGGCCGTCAGCCAGGGCAGTGCCGCGAAGCTGGCCGAGTAGACGCTGCCCTGATGACACAGGGCGGACCACAGGTCATTCCAGAGCTCACCGTCCGGGCTTTCTTCTATCCGGTTCATCAAGGCCGGTATGTCTTGTGCGGAACCGTAGGCATGGCTGAGCTGCGACCAATCTGTCATACAAGGATCAAACCAGGTCACGGGAACGGGCCTTCACGCCGCCTGGGACACGCATGACGCATACGCCGCGAGATCTCCCGCGAACCCGCGAGCCGAAGCGCAGCATCACGACTCTGTTGGTGACCCGGGACGTGGCCGGTGTCAACTGCTCGAGCGAAGTCATCTATACGGTTGGGCCCGCTGGCCCGTTACTGGGGCGAGCCCTTCGAACTTGCCTCGCCCGCCCGGAAGTTCACTGCGTTCAAGGGGCAGAAGAACTTCACAGGAGAGTATTGGGCAGCAGCCTCACGTTCCCTGGTTCGCAGCTTCCCGCTCTCCGGGTCCATCGCCCCGGGCGTCCCGATGACGGCCCTGTGCGACTGCTCCCGATCCAGCCCCGCCTTGCGCAGCGCCCCGTCCACGGCGTCGGCGGCCAGGCGCGCGGTCCGGTGCGGGACGTCCTCGCCCAGCGCATCCGCCGCGACGTACGTCTCGCCGCCCCCCCCCGCCCCGTGATGTCGGCGACCACCGCGGCGATCCCCAGCGGGTCCACCGCCAGCGCGGCCGCCGGATCGACCTCGTACAGCTGCGCGTTGGGCCCCGGCCGCCCGGTCACATTCCCCGTCGTACGCACCAGCCCCGCGGCCTCCAGCCGCTCCAGCAGCTGCCGGGCGGTGGGCTTGGACAGCCCCGTCGGCTCACCGCGGCCCGTGCGACACCAGCAGATCGAGCGCGGCCCGGTCGTTCATGGCCCGCAGCACCCGCGGCGTCCCGGGCGTCCCCTGGCCTCCCGGCGCTCCGGCCATGACTGCCCACCCCGGATATGTTCCTCCCGTGACCCCACTCGACGCCACCGACCGCTTCCTGTCCGCCGCGGGCTGGCACCCGAAACGCGATATGTCCGCCCGGATCCCGGAACTGTCCCACTTCGTCATCACCGACCTCGCCCGCCGCAACTGCGAGGTCTCCCTCTTCCCGGCCGCCGAGGCCCTGCTGCGTTCCTATGGATTTCTCGATGTGCACTTTCCGTACGGCCCGGGACGCACCGAACGCTTCAACACCTGCGCGCGGTACTGCGCCGACAAGGCGGCCGACATCACCGAACTCGCCGCCGACTTGGGCGAGCCCGTATGCCATCGGCTGGGCCAGCATCGAAGGCGGCCTCGCCCTGGTCTCACCCGACGAGCGGATCCACTACATCCACCACACCGGCTTCTTCTTCCTCGGCACCGGGATCCGCGCGGCCATCTTTGCTCTCCACACGGGACAGGTGCGCCCGCTGGACCGGCGCCCATAAGGTGGTCCCTGATGCGAGGGATGAAGAGATGAACGGCGAAGAGATCCGGCAGTGGCTGGCCGGGAACGGCTGGAGCCCGGACCGGGACATCGGGGAGAAGGCCCGCGAGTTCATTGCGGAGGCCACTGCCGATTCGGTGGCGGAGGGATATCCGGTCGTCCGCACGGAGCCGGCGGAGCGGTTCATCCGTTCGTACGGACTGCTCGAACTGCGGGACCCGCGCGACCCGTCGGCCAAACTGGTCACCAATCCGACGGGCGGTTTCGACGGCGACTTCGCCGAGATTGCGGAACTCGCCCAGGAGTTGGACAAGCGGCTCTTCCGTATCGGCTACGACCTGCCCGAGGGCGGAATCCTCGCAGTGGCCGAGGACGGCTGCTTCTACTACCTCCACTCCACCGGGACCTTCTACGCCGGCGCCGACGCCTACGAGCTGTTCGGCAACTGGATGAAAGGTACGTTCCGCAGCCTATGGCTACGAGTCGAGGGGTGAACGAGATGCTGTGATGGCCCTCGACTTCGATCCGGCCGTCGTCGCTGTGGCCTCGCAGCCATTTTGCCTGGCCTGGTCGGACGGGGAACGGGATCGCGAGCACACCCGGACTACTTCGCGCGGCTTGCCGACGGCACTGGAGTGGTCGTCGATGTCCGGCCCCAGAATCTGGTCGACGCGGAGGCCCCCGAGGTCTTCGCTTTCACCGCGCGGATCTGCACCATGGTGGGCTGGCAGTTCCGGCTGGGCGGGGACCTGGACCAGCCCTTCCGGGCGCATCTGCGCTGGCTGGCGCGTTGCCGTCATCCGCGCTGCCACCGAACGTCGGCGGCGGACCGGCTGCGGGAGGTGTTCACCGAACCGCAGCTGCTTCTCGCCGGGGCCGAGCGGATTGGGGACCGGCTGGCAGTGTTGCCAGTGCACTACCACTTGCTCTGGCGGCACGAACTGACGGCGGACTTGGTCTCGGCTCCCCTTGGCGCCGCCACGGTAGTCCGCCTGGCGGCCCGGAGGCGGCCGTGAGGCCCGCGCGTCCGGGTCGGCTGCGGCTGGGCGACCGCGTCCGGTTCCAGGAACACACCTGCACGGTGGTCGGGCTGACCGGAATACGGGTCCGCCTGGCCGACGTCCACGGCACGGGCATGCTCGTCAACGTCGCAGGCAGGCAACATCGTCCTATGACACTGCTCTCATCGTGATCAGTCGCCGCGCAGCCGTACGTAGCGTGCGGTGCTGTGCCATCCGGTGCCCATCTGGAGTTCGACGCGCAGGGTGGTGTCGGGCTGTACGGGATGGAGGAGCCGGCATCGATGTCGAGGACCTGCTCGCCGAGGTGTCCGTCCAGCGCGTCGGCGAGCTGGCGGGCCTGGAGCGGGGCCAGCTGGGGCGAGGTCAGGACGCGGGTGCCGTCGTCGAGTTCCACGAGCAGGGCGTGCGGGCGGCGAGGGGTGCCGGTGATGCCCAGGAGCCGGGCATCAGCGGTGTCGCTGTGCCGGACCTTGAGCCAGCCGGCGCGGCGGGAGTAGGGCATCCAGGGCGCCCGCCGGCGCAGGCGCCGGTCACTGACACGGCCGGACAAGAAGGCCAGGCCGGCCCCGGACCTGATCGGCCGCGACTTCCATGCCGAGGTGCCCGGCACGAAGCTGGTCGGCGACATCACCTTCCTGCCCACGGCCGAGGGCTGGCTCTACCTCGCCTGCTGGCTGGACCTGGCCACCCGTGAAGTCGTCGGCTACTCGATGGCCGACCATCACCGCGCCACCCTCGTCATCGACGTCCTGAAGATGGCCGCGGGACGCGGACGGCTCCAGCCCGGCTGCATAGCGCATTCGGACCGCGGCAGTGAATACACGTCTGACCAATTCCGACGTGAGATACGCGAGTTGGACGTCAGGCAAAGTTGTGGGAGCACCGGGGCCTGCTTCGATAATGCCGCCGCGGAGAGCTTCTGGGCCCTGCTCAAAGAAGAGATCGGTACCCGCGTCCGGCCCGACCGGGCCACCGCTCGCGCCGAGGTCTTCGCTTTCATCGAAACGTTCTACAACCGTCGCCGCCTGCGCAAGCACAAGGTCTTCGGCTATCTCACTCCAGCCGAGGCCAGGCAGCGGCAAGTACTGGCGCAAGTAGGTCGCCAGCGACTCCGACTGATGGGCAGAACGAATTGCAGGAACCATCGCCATCCTCCTCGACAAGAACCGACGCGGTGACCCGCCCGGCGATCTTCGATCGTCCCAACGCAGCCCCAGCCGCGCCCCCGCATTGCTGTGATTGGCCGATAGCTGCTCCCTGACGGTGCCGAAGGCGGACCCGCCCTGCGCCCTCCAGGGCACAGAGGGTGGGGAAGGGGCAGCGGTACGCCCCGTCCCAGCGCTACCGTGGACACGACGCCACGCCACCGCCAGGAGCCCGCCATGAGCGACCACGAGCAGCAGCCGGCCCCCGACCGCCAACCGGTCACCGCCCAAGGCGCTGACGCGCTGCGCGCCTACGCGGCCAAGACCCGCTCCAGCGCCGACCAACTCGCCGCCTTCCTGGAAGACGTCGCCACCAACGGGCTGCCCACCCCAGACTCCACCACCCCCTGGGAAGTCGTCCGCGACCGCCGTCTCACAGAACTCAACACCCAGCGAGGCCACGTCGCCTGATGGGCAAGCACAGCGGCCGCCGCGCCCGCATCGCCTTCACCGACGGCGCCATCGACCAGATCAACAAACTCTCCGAAGCCGAGATCCACGCCCTCGACCGCGCCCTGGCCGCCCTCTCCGTCGACCCCGACATGGGCACCCCCATCCCCGCCTCCGACCCCGAACTGCGGCGCTACGACGACGACATCGAAGACGTCACCGTCATCTACTACGTCACGGCACTGCGCACCGTCATCGTGGTCGCATACGTAGAAGCCTGACCGGCCGCAGGACGACGTCTCCTTCAAGCTGCCCGAACAAGGCCCGATAGTGACGGTGCGTTATGTACCAGGGGCTATGGCACAACAGTCTGAGCCCTATGACACAGGTGGCTTTCTACCCCGTTTGCGCACTCTTTCTGTGACACGGGACGGGCTGTGAACGGCGGCGATTTTCCCCATTCCCGACGTCACGGAATGGGCCCTGGGGATCGCGGAGTTGGCTCCGTGGTCCCCAGGGGGATGCCGGACTTCCCAGGCCGCCCGACAGGCAGCCGGGTCGTCAGGGGCGGGGCGGTCTGTCAAGGAGGAGCGCAGCTCACCGCCTTGGCGGCGCCGAAGCCGTCCTTGACTGGCCGGCACGGCCCGCACACTTCGAGGTCGGGCGGCCTCACTCGCGCCCAGATCCTTCGTCCCCACGCCCGACCCTGGTGACGAAGGCGTCGCGATGGGGAAAATCGCCGCCGCTGACACTTCCATCGTTCGTCCCTCTGCTCCGGGGCCGGGGTGGCCCTCGTGCCCTACAGGCGTCGCGGGACAGAAGAGTGGGTTTCTTAACAAAGTTGAGGCGGACGTGATGCCTGGGGCGGCGATTTCCCCTTGGCGGAGTCGCAAGGCCGCCGGCTGCCGGCAGCGACAACCCACCACGACGATCCCACTCAGGGAGAGCTGAACCCATCGAACTTTGACGGATGCGAGTTGGTGTCGTCGGAGATTGATCGTGCGGGCCAGAGGCGCTGGTCGAGCCGGTCCCGGCATCGTCCTGAGGGCCTTCGCAGATGCATAGCAGGTGCGTGCTGAGCACCCTGGTCAGGGGTGCGGGTGGATGGTGTAGGGCGGGGTCAGGGTGTCGCGGGGATCGATGAACCTGAAACCGGCCGAGCGGACGGCGTCGATCAGCTGCGGGAGTGCGGCGACGTCCAGAGGTGGTCCGGTGGTCCCGGAGGTGCCGACGTGCATCTGGAGAATCGCTCCGGGGCGCAGATGCAGCAGCGCCTGCCGCAGGACGCTGGCCGTCGACTGGCCGCCTTCGGGGCCTTTGTAGCCGAGGGTGCCGGTGACCCACTCCAGGGCGACCTTCCCTGCGTGGTTGACGGTGCGCAGGCTGTCCCTGTCGTACTGGCCGTACGGGAAGCGGAAGAACGGCGCGAGCGGCCGGCCGGCGGCCTTTTCGATGGCCCGCTCGGCGGCGTGGATTTCGTGCAGTTGGGCCGATCGGGGCAGGAGAGGGAAACGCGGATGGGTGTGGGAGTGGTTGCCGATCACATGGTCTTGGGCCAGTGCCCGCACCGCTTCCGGGTGCCGTTCGGCGAAGTCGCCAGTGGGGAAGAAGGCGGCGGGCACCTGCTG
This sequence comes from Streptomyces sp. UF-297, assembly GCF_058245575.1. NCBI lineage: Bacteria > Bacillati > Actinomycetota > Actinomycetes > Kitasatosporales > Streptomycetaceae > Streptomyces > Streptomyces sp. UF-297. The sequence continues at coordinate 52,809 of NZ_JBSIBZ010000073.1, forward strand.
CTCCCGCAGAATGCGGAGTGCGGCGGCGATGCCCTCGGTGTTCCAGGCAGCGTTGAAGGTCAGCGCCACGGCTTTGACGTCGGTGGGGAGAACGCGCACCGCCTTACCGAAGAGGCGGGGGTCGGGAGGAGGTGGCGGAAGGTCAGTGCCTGCGCTCTCGAACGCCGGGGCATCAGTCGCCGTCGTCAGGGTTGCGGTGACGGCGGCGAGGCCAAGGGCTGCGAATCGTCTGCGTCGCATGGCACTCCTGGGTCGGATGTAGACACCCGAAGGCTATTGCAGGGCGAGTGGCCTGCCGGTGACGCGCCGCCGGGTGTCCATGGACAGCTTTGAGCCGGACGACGAGACCGCCCCGGCGGCTGTCCGCAAGTTCTACGCCGCCTGCCGTCAGGTCACCGACGCCGAGGCAGACCGCCCCCCGGTATCCCCTGCTACGAGCTGAGCAGCAGTGACGGATGGCTCGTCACCCCACGTGAAATCATCGCAGCCCTCGGCTGGTGGAGCGTGACACCCACCCCGGCCCGCAGCGCAGTCGCCAGCCAGCTCACTTGGTGGCCCGACTGGATCCGCTACCTCAAGCGCGCCCGCCACCAAGGCGGGTTCCGCGTCCACTGATCCTCTCCCACGTCCGGCGCGGGACATGCGACGTGAGCCTCACGGCTTGCTGCATCGCATCCCGCGCCGGGACTTCTCATGCCCGCACAGGAGACGCCGTGGCCAGCCCCCGGCACGCCGAGGAATGCCGTCGAGCAGCGTTGCCCGCAGGGCGGAGCCGAAGGGGGCACGGCGAGCGCATCACCCTCGTATCCTGTACCGCATGGCAGAGGACAGGTTTCTCGACATGGCAGGCATCGCCGAGAAGACCGGTCTGGCGTACGCCACGGTGCGCTTCCACCACAACAAGGCCGAGGCCCGGCGCCGCGAAGGAGCCTCCAAGCGCGGCGACTTCCCACCGCCGGACGAAACCTTCGGCCGCTCCCCGGTCTGGTACGAGTCCACCATCGACACCTGGCTGGCGAACCGGCCCGGCCGCGGCGCCGGCGGCGGCCGTCCGCGCAAGAGCCCCCAGGAGTAGGCCATGACGCTGCGCGTGCTGTCCGTCCGCAGCCCCTGGGCCTGGGCCATCTTCCACGCCGGCAAGGACGTCGAGAACCGGACGTGGAGCACGCCCCACCGCGGCATCATCGCCATCCAGGCGGGACAGGCCCCGCAGTGGGCGCGCGGGTGATGCTGCGCGCGATGGGTATCGACGTCCCGTCCGACCTTCCCGTCGGAGTCGTGCTCGGGGGCGTCGACCTCGTCGACGTCGTACGGGACTCCGACAGCCGGTGGGCCGTCGAGAGCCTCTGGCACTGGGCGCTCACCGACCCCCGGCCGCTTGCCACACCGGTGCCGTTGCTCGGGAAGCAGTCGCTGTTCCGGGCGCCCGAGGACGTCGAGCAGGCAGTCAGAGCTCAGCTCCAAAGAACTCCTAACAGAACGATCTTTGAGGCGGCTGGATCACTCCGAGCTGATGATCCGGGTGTGCGGGGTGGCAAGGCCGAAGCGGGCCTTCCGAGCCCGTCGCCCTATCCCTTCTGCTCCCCGCTGCCCCCGAAGGGCCCGCACGGCAACCGGCTGCGCACAAGCCGCACGCCCTGACCGCGACGAGCGCCACCGCGAGGTCGACGAGCAGCATCACCGGGGTGCCCGCGTGGACGGGAGGGAGCGGAGCGGGGTGACCCTCTGCCACCCCACGACACGCTGAGCCGCCTGCCGCACGGAACCCGGAGCCAGGGGCCGGAACTATCGAGTCATTTGGGGCATGCCTTAACTAAAGCATCATTGAATGCCAAACTAATCATTTCATGCTTAGATTCCCTCTATTCATGCTTGGCCCAGTGGCGATGGGCGCTGGGGCGCGGTGGGGGGGGGGGGGGGGGGGGGGGGGGGGGGG
>NZ_JBSIBZ010000074.1:0-52692 GCF_058245575.1 Streptomyces sp. UF-297
CCCCCCCCCCCCCCCCCCCCCCCCCCCCCCCCCCCTGGCCCGCCTGCCCTCTTGAATCAGAAGTTCCACCGTGCCTTCTCCCGTGCTGGGCACCGAGGCGCAGCACACCGCCGAGCCCCCGGCTCACGACATACCGGGCCGGTCGTCGAAGATGGCCCGGGCCGGCATGGTCCCCCTGGTTGTTCGCCTGGTCGCCGAGCTCATGGACGTCCTCGACCAGTCGGTCGTCCTGACCGCCCTGCCCGCCGTCCAGGAGTCGACCGGCGCCGGCAGTGGAGCTGCCGGAATATCGCCCGGCGCCATTCGAGGTGCGTGACGGCGACCCACCGTTGCCGCACCGGGCTCACAACCGTGCGTTCGGGGGCGACTGTCCGGATTGTATGCGTGCTGCCGGTGTGCCCCGGCAACGCGCGTGGGTGCCGGATGCACCATGTGTCCATGACGGGCATGCGACTGAGGCGGTACTCGGTGTCGATTGCCGTTCTCGTGGCTGCCGCGACTGCGGGCACAGCTCCGGGGGCGCTGGCGGACACCCCGGCCCCGCCCGGCCAGGCCGGTTCACCGGCTCCGGACCCAGGGCTTGACAGACCGTCAGGCCCTGCATCCGTTCATGTACCGATGCACCTCCGCGTCGCGGCGTCCGCATGCGTACGGCTGCGGCAGAGCCCGGGCCTACTGCTGCTGTCCGTCCGTGTCTCCGTGCGCCTCGGCGCCGGGGAGGCTCGGTACTGTCCTCCGCGCTCTGTCACCCCGCCGCCGCCCAGGATTCCGCCCTCCCCTTCTCCCCGCCCGTCGTCTCCCGCACCCAGCATCACGCCGGCATCGCCCATCGCGAGCATCCCGCCCTCGGCCCTGCCGTCCCGGCCTGCTGCGCGCCCCACTCCCCTGGCATCGCAGTCCGCACCGGGAGAGCCGTCCCCCCTGCCCTCGTCAGCCAGCCCCGGCGTCACGCGCACGGCCGTGCCGCCGGCCTCCCGACCGGAGGCCCGGTCGCCGTCGAGTCCGCGCCTGGCTACCGCCCTTGCCCGCGCACCCCACGCGGCGCCGGGCCCGGTCCGGACCCCGGAGCGCGAGCAGCCACGGAGCTCCCCGGCCACCCCACCGGGCGTGCCCGAGCCGGAGGCCGGACTGCAAGGGGACGCCGCACCGCAAGGAGAGCCCTCCTCCACCATCTCCGGCTTGTCCACACTGTCCCGGCTGCTGCTGGTCACCGTGCCCGGCGTGCTGACATCTGTGCTCTTCGCGACCCTGCGTGTCCGAAACCGGTCCCGGACACGGTGACCCGTCTCGCCCCTGCTCGCCGTCAACGCTGCAGCAGCGGGCCCTCAAAGGTGTCGGGAGTGACCCGCATGGCGTTGCTGAAAGGGGTGTTCAGGTCCCAGAGGAAGTGGAGCAGAAAGCCGATCATGACGCACATTCCCACCACGACGATGACGTGCGTCCAGCTGCGGTTCGTCGGGTAGACGAAGACGAACCCAAGCGTGATCCCCGCCCCCGCGATCAGACCGAACCAGATATACGCCGACAGCCCGGCTCCTTCATCCGCGTACGCCGCGCGTTCCACACGCTGCGCGGCGATCTTCTCGACGCCGTCGAACCCGCTGCGGAAGGCAGAGATCTGCCGCTGGTTCTCCGGTTCGAACGACATGATCACCTGCCGCAACTCCGTCAGCCGCGTCTCGGTGACCTCGCTCATCGCCCCGCTGTCGCGCATCTTGGGCCACTCGTCATCGAGCACACTGCGCGCGTAGGCGCGAGCGGCATCCTCGGCGCGGGCCCGCTCGGGCCCGGGCAGCTGCTCCGCGGCAGCTTGGACCCTCGCCACCGCGACGGCCTCAGCACGCACCGCATCCTCCGCGCCCTGGCGGGCCTCCCAGACGGCGGCGACCGACAGCCCCAGCATGATCGCGTAGATCACTCCGACCCACATCGTGGCGTAGTCGAGCGTGGCCTGAGTATCGCCTTCCGGAGCCCTTCGCTGGTGGATCCGGAAGAGCAGAGCAATCCCGGCAGAGAGGACCAGGATGAGGGCGAGACTGTAGAAGATCTCCTGCACGCGTTCGCCTCCGTCGGAACCGGATCGTGAACAGCGCTCAGGAGAGCCGCGGGCGCGTCGCTGCCACCCTCCCATTCCCTCCCCGAAGCCTCGCCCCCGCACATCGAACACGGCATACGGAGGACTCGTGCGGCCGTTCGCGCCAGCCTCGATTTCGGTTGCGCTCGCCGCATCGCCGGTCACGGGGCACTTCGACGGCTTCGGCACACTCCCTCTCTCGGCGTGGACCCGGATCCGTACGCCGCCGCCCCACCGTTCATGACCGTCCGGCCTGGTACCTCTGCACGGGCGACGACCAGGGGTGCGAGCACGGGGGCTCATCGGGGCACACGCGTGAACTTCCGCTGACCGGACGGGCAGTCGTTGCCGCTGCCTGATCCCGGGCGGCCGGCGCCCGGAGCTCACGGAGTGCCGCGGCAGACACCATCGTGGCCGCGCTACGCGAGGCCATGTCCTCCGGGCGGACGGGCCCGGTGCTCGCGCGAATCAGCACGTGCCCCGAACCGGATCCTTCCGCAGGGCACACCATGCTCACACGGGATCAACCAGCGGCACCGTCCCACGCCAGGGGCACTCCGGAGTGGTCTCGCACGGGGCCCCGCCAACCAAGTGGCTCCGTCCGCACACAGTGGATACGGCCGACGCACAGGTACCAGTGCCGCGCGCCGTGCAGTCGTGTGCCGTGCACGGATCACGCGCGGCCCTGCCAGCTGACCGGAAGCGTCTCGAACTTCCGGAACTTCCAGCCGTACGGGCGCACCTCATCGTCCAGCCGGAGTTCCTGACGGTACGCCAGAAGCTGCTCCAGCATGGCTTCTACGATGGCCGGGACCAGATGGGCGGCCAGACACTGATGCCTGCCGTAGCCCAGCGACATGTAGGGGGTCCGGGGGCGCAGCACATCGAACCGGTCGGCCTCCGAGAAGACGGTCTCGTCCCGGTTGGCCGAGGCGATGCACGGTATCAGCGCTGTGCCGATCGGGATCTCGGTGCCGCCGAGTACGACGTCCTTGGCTGCCACCCTGCCGACGCCGCCGACCGGAGGGCACCAGCGCAGTCCTTCGTGGACGGCGGCGCCGAGCAGAGCGGAATCCGCCCGCACTGCGGCCAGTTGGTCGGGATGGGTCAGCAGCGCGTGGAGGGTGTTGCCCGCGAGCCATCCGGGCTCCCGTACGGCGCTCATCATCATCTTGACGGTGGCCAGTACCTCCGACGCTTCGCGCACAGGGCCGGCCGAGCGCCCCGCGTGGAGCAGTCGTGACAGCACAGAGTCGTCGGGGCTCGCTGCCAGTTGCTCCAGGAGCGGCCCAAGCGCCTGGTCCATGTCACCCGACACCGCCATCCCCAGCCGCTGCGCCTCTGGGTCCTGTGTCGGGTTGTACAAAGCTGCGGTCAGCGACGCCGACCAGCGCACCAGGGTGGGGGTGTCGATCTCGCCGAGACCGAGGAACCATCCGGACACCGCCGTCCCGACGGGCTCGAAGTACTCGGTCATCAGGTCGACTTGGGGGCGGTCGGCCAGTGCGCGAAGCCGCTCGGCGGCGAGGGACCGGGCGTGGGCGGCCACGGAGGGCGCCGACTCCGTGGAGAAGAGGTCGTCCACGGACTCCCGCGTCTTGGCGTGCCGGTCGCCCTCCTGGTTCAGGATGTTCTCCGGCCCGCAGTACGTGGCCAGCGGTGAGGCGGTGTTGGTGGTCGTAAAGGAACCGGGGCAGCTCATCGCCTGTCGGACGTCTTGCCAACGGGTGAGGAATATCGCCTTCACCGCCGGTACCCACACCACCGGTTCCTCGGAACGGAGTTGGGCATAGACCGGGTAGGGATCTTCGTCGAGACGATCGAGCGAAATGCTCTCGGTCAGCGCGGACATCGCAGCACTCCTTCGGCAGGTCCATTCGGCAGGTGCAATGCGGATTCACCGTAGATCAAGGCAACCGACCGCTCTACCCGACCGCCTGCTGCTGACGGTCTGCACCAGAAACGGCATGGCGAATTTCCGAGTGGCGGTCACCGACCGCTTCGGATAACCATGGGGACTGACCATGAGGGGGAAGCGCTGCGCTCCGCGGCAGAAGGGCCGGGGCAGCAGAGGGGATGAATCCATGGCCGAGTCCTTTGACGCCCGTAAGGCGGATCTGGTTCAGCAGGCCCAGCAGCAGATGCAGACGGCGATCGCCGACAACACCTGGACGCAACGCCAACGACTGGCTCTGACCTGCCGGATCCTGTTCCATATGGGCCACGATTCCGGCCTGTCCGGGCAGATCACCACGCGTGCCGAGAAACCGGGTACCTACTACACCCAGCGCCTCGGGCTGGGGTTCGACGAGATCACCGAGTGGAATCTGCTCAAGGTTGACGAAGACCTCAACGTCCTCGAAGGCGGTGGGATGGCCAATCCCGCCAATCGCTTTCACAGTTGGGTCTATCGGGCTCGTCCGGATGTCAACTGCATCATTCACACGCACCCTCCGCACATCTCGGCGCTGTCCATGCTGGAGATTCCACTCACCCTCTCGCACATGGACACCTGCCCGCTCTATGACGACTGCGCGTTCCTGCCCAAGTGGCCCGGAATTCCGGTCGGCAACGAAGAGGGAGAGCTGATCGCCGGGGCCCTGGGCGACAAGAAGTCGCTCCTGCTGGCCCACCACGGGCAATTGGTCGCGTGCGCCACGATCGAAGAGGCCTGTGTGCTCGCGGTGCTCTTCGAGCGTGCGGCCCGATTGCAGCTGCTCGCGATGGCCGCGGGATCCATCAAGGCGGTGGACGAGCTGCTGGCCGCGGAGGCGCACGACTGGATCTCCACGCCGAAGCGGCACCAGGCCGCCTTCGCGTACTACGCGCGACGGGCGATGCGCGGCGGCCACGACGACTGCATCGAGCCCGACACACCCGACGTCTCGGGAGCCGAGCAGCAGCAGACGGTCGACGTCAAGGGAGGGCTGGGATGAGCACGCCGAAACTCCGGGGCATCGTCGCCTATCCAGTCACGCCGTTCCGTCCGTCCGACGGTGCGGTCGACACGGCCAAACTGCGCACGCTGATCGACCAACTGGTCACGACGGGCGCGCATGCCGTCGCACCACTGGGCTCCACGGGTGAAAGCGCCTACCTCTGCGACGACGAATGGTTCGAGGTCGCGGAGACGTCCCTGGACGCCGTCGCCCGGCGGGTACCCAGCGTGGTGGGCATCTCCGACCTCACTACCGCCGGCGCCGTCAAGCGCGCCACATTCGCCGAACAGCATGGGGCAGACGTCCTGATGGTGCTGCCGGTCGCCTACTGGAAGCTGTCGGAGCGGGAGATCGTGCAGCATTACGGCACGATCTCCGAGGCCGTCGGCATTCCGGTGATGGTCTACAACAACCCGGCCACCAGCGGCGTCGATATGGCGCCGGATTTGCTGGTCCGGCTGGTGAACGAGCTCGACAACGTGACGATGGTCAAGGAGAGCTCGGGCGACGTACAGCGCATGCACCGGCTCCACCAACTGACCGATGGCCGGCTGCCGTTCTTCAACGGAAGCAATCCGCTGGCACTCGAGGCGTTCGCCGCCGGCGCCGTGGGCTGGTGCACCGCCGCGCCCTGCCTGATCCCTGCCCAGGTCCTGGCTCTTTACGAGACGGTCCAGCGCGGTGACCTCTCGGAGGCCAGAAAGCAGTTCTACCGGATTCTCCCGCTGCTGCGATTCCTCCTGGGCGGCGGACTGCCCACCACGGTGAAAGCCGGCCTCGCCCTCCAGGGGCTCGATGTCGGCGATCCACGGCGCCCTCTTCTCCCGCTGGACGAGCCCGGCACCCAGCAACTCAAAACGCTTCTCGCACAGTTGTGACTGCCGCTCGGGCGGCCCGCACGCAGGATCCGCGCGGACGCCGTCGCACCGGCGGGTGCGCATCCGAAACCCGAATCGTCCGACACCGTCCGATCCGACACCGTCCGACCAGAAAAGGGATCCCGCATGCTCAGGCCCATTCATACCGACCGTCGGCAGGAAATGCTGCCGGTCAATCCTTTGTACAGCGGGCTGGTTCCGGAGGGTGGTGTGCCACGTTTCCGGCTGGCGGACAGCCCCATGAGCGCGGACGCGGCCAGCGCCCTGATCCGTGACGAGCTGATTCTCGACACCCACGCTCGGCTCAATCTGGCGACGTTCTGCACCACATGGATGGAACCGCAGGCGAGGGAGCTCATCACGGAGTGCCTCGACCGGAACCTGATGGACCAGGACCAGTACCCGCGGACCGCAGAGTTCGAGACGCGCTGCGTGAACATCCTCACCAACCTGTGGAACGATCCTGACGGCGTCGGCGCCGGCTGCTCGACCGCGGGCTCCAGCGAAGCGGCGATGCTCGCCGGGCTGGCGATGAAGTTCGCCTGGCGCGAGCGCCGCCGCGCGGCCGGGCTGCCCACCGACCGGCCGAACCTGGTCATGTCCACTGCCGTACACACCTGCTGGCCGAAGTTCTGCCGATACTGGGACGTCGAACCGCGCTACGTCCCGATCGAGGAGCCCGAGTTCAGCATCACTCCGGCAGCGGTGGCCGCACAGTGCGACGAGAACACGATCGGAGCCGTCGCGATCCTCGGCTCCAGCGCACTGGGGAAGTACGACCCCGTAGCCGACATCGCGGCAGAGCTCGACCAGTTGAGCACCTCCCGCGGCATCGACGTGCCGATGCACGTGGATGCCGCGGTGGGGGGTTTCATCACGCCGTTCCTGGAGCCCGAGCGCGTGTGGGACTTCCGGCTGCCACGGGTGCGTTCGATCAATGCCTCGGGCCACAAGTTCGGCCTGGTGTACCCGGGGGTCGGGTGGGTCGTCTGGGAGGACCGCAAGGACCTGTCCCAGGACCTGGTCTTCGACTGCGAGCTGCTCGGGGGCAGTCTGCCGACCTTCACCCTCAACTTCTCCCGTTCCGGAGCTCCGGTCGTCGCCCAGTACTACAACTTCCTGCGCCTCGGCTTCGACGGGTACCGCGCCGTCCAGCAGACCTCCCGCGACGTGGCGTACTACCTCGCGCAGGAGATTGCGCAGATCCCCGGCCTTGAGGTGATCGCCGACGGGACCCAGCTTCCCGTGGTCGCGATCCGGGTCCGGCCCGACCAGGACGCCATGACGGTGTTCGACATCCACGACCGGATGCGCCGCTACGGATGGCACATGCCCGCCTACCAACTGCCCCCCAACCTGGAACACATCGCGGTCATGCGCATGGTGATCCGCAACGGGTTCAGCCAGGACATCGCCGAGCACTTCCTGCGCGATCTGCGCACCGAGGTCTCCGCACTGCTGCACGGGGCACCCGACCGGAAAGGACGGCCCGAAGGCTGCCGATAGCCCCCACCGTGCGGCGTCGGACGAGGCCAGCCCATGAGTCGGCCAGAACGCGCGGTCGCGCACGCACTCATCGATGCGGTGACGGTCCAGGCCGGGTGGGGCGAACGCGACGTGGGCGAGCGCGGCAGCGTCGACGACCACTGCGACGTGGACGTGCTTGTGCGGGTCGATCCCCACTGTCACCATCGAGTTGTCCTCATTGTCTGCTGTCGCGGAGGACGGGACAGACGCAAGGGCCCCGGCCAGGGGGCGGACCTATAGCGAGTTGACGGCTCAGCAGGCTTCTCTCAAGTCACTCCCGGCCAGGTTCTCGCCCTGTGGACCGCCGTGGGCATCTCAACGGAAAGCCTTCCGGCACGTGTTCTCCCCGTCGCAGAAGCCCGGCCCGCCAAGGCTGCACCGGTAGGTGTGCTCGTTGGTGCCACGCCGGCGCTCCTACCCCATGCCCTGCACGGATAACAGCACCATCCGGGCCCGCCGCCAGGTCACCACCGAGCCACTGCCGCGGCGGATATTCCGCAGCAGCCGTCTGCCCTCGTCGCCGTTGATCTCACGGAGCCTCACTTTCCCAGCCACGCGGTCCTTTTGGATGCTCCGGCTGGCTCGTGCGGCGCAAGCGAGGAGGCCAGCGACGTGTCCTGGCGAGTCCGATCAGCTGACGGATACCGTCCTTTCATGTCCGACTCAGCCGAAGCCATCAGCAAACCTAATGCCGAGGTCGTCCGCCGCTACCTTCGGATCTTCGAAACGAAGCAGGTCGCTGAGCTCGAAGGACTCGTCGCCGAGGACGTCCTCGTCCACGGGGCGGGCTTTCACGGCCAGGGACGGCACTATCCCGAGGGAGCAGTGCTGACTCCGGGGCCGTCCAACTGTCGCGTTCGGGTGGAAGATCTCTTCGCGGCCGACGACCGGGTCACCGCGGCTTTCACCCTCACTCACACCCACGACCGCAGCGGCCGGGACCTCACCATGACCGGCATCAAGTCCTACCGACTCCGAGACGGACGGATCGTCGAGTTCTGGGGCGAGACCGACCTGTATGGCCTCCTCCGCCAGGCTGGTCTCGTACCCGAGCAGGTGCCGCCCCTCTAGCCAGACGGCACCAGAGCCCCCATCGCTCGTGATCAAGACAGTCACGACACAGGGGCGAACGTTGCTTGACGCGGCACTCGGTTCTGTCCGGCGGATTATGTGATTGCCTCGCGTGGACCATTGTGTTGGTCGTGGGGCGGGGCGATCTTACGGACGACGAGTGGGCGCGACTGGCGCCACATCTGCCGAAGACCGGGTGCTGTGGCGGACGTTGGACTGATCACCGGATGGTGATCAACGGGATCCTGTTCCGGGTCCGCGCAGGTGTCCCGTGGCGGGACCTGCCGGAGCGGTTCGGGAGCTGGAAGACCGTGTACGAGCGCCACCGCCGGTGGTCGGCGGACGGCACCTGGGAAAGGACCCCACAGGCCGTCCAGGCTGCGGCCGACTCTCAGGGACGCATCGACTGGAGCATGGTGAGCGTGGACTCCACCTCGTGTCGGGCCCACCAGCACGTCACCGGTGCACCGCGCAGAGCACCTCGGATCCCAAAGCGGAGATCAACACCCCGGCAGCATCGTCGCGACGAAGGACTCGGCCGGTCCCGTGGCGGTCTGACCTCCAAGATCCACCTGGCCGGGGAAGGCGGCCGCCGTCCACTGGCCGTGCTGATCACGGCCGGTCAGTGGGGCGACAGCCCGCAGCTGAACCCAGTCCTGGAATAAATGAGGGTCAAGCGCCCAGGCGGCGGGCATCCGCGCACCCGCCCCGACCACCTCGGCGGCGATAGAGCCTACAGCTCCCGCCGGAATCGCCACTACCTGAGCAGACGCCAGATCAAGCACACTGTCCCGGAGCCGAAGGACCAGCGGGCCAACCGCTGGCGCAGCGGGCCGAGATGGCCCGCCTGCGGGCTTCGACAAGGAGATGTACAAACGCGGAACGAGGTCGAGCGCACGATCAACCAGCTCAAGCGCTCCAGGGCCGTCGCGACGCGGTATGACAAGCGCGCCTACGTCTTCCACGGCACCGTCACCGTCCGCGTCGATACGCCTCTGGCTCAAGCCATGATCCCGGTGTTCGAGGTCGCACTCCGGCGAGGGGATGCCTTCACGTCTCGGCGCGGCGGAACTTACGGTTTATGGGTTACCCAGAGCAGTTCCGCCGGCCAGCGGTGTGCCCAGTCGGGTGGGTCGGTTTCGTTGTAGCCGTTGGATGTTCCGCGTTCGGGCCGCGGCTCGATGAGGTCGTCGATGACGAGACCCGCGCCGCGCAGGACCTTGACCCAGTCGCCGTAGGTGAGCTGGTAGCTGGTCGCGCCGTCGCCTTCGGCGATGGTGTTCAGCCCGAAGTAGTCCTTCTGCAGCGTCGTGGTCACGCGGCCGGCGCCTTCGTCGTAGCAGGCTTCGAACCATGGGCTGGCGACGTTGAACACCAGGCGCCCGCCTCGGCGCAGGATGCGTGCGGCCTGCGGGACGGCCAGGTGCGGGGGCGCCCAGCTGAGTCCGCCGAAGTCGCAGAACACCAGGTCGAAGCTGTCGGTGGCGAAGGGCAGTCGCTCGGCGGCGCCTTGCACCAGCGGGTAGCGGGCCGCTCCCATCGCGCGGGCTGCTGCCGCGAGCTGGGCTTCGGACAGGTCGAGCCCGACCACGGCGGCGCCCTCGGCTGCGAGCGCCCTGGACCACTGACCGGCGCCGCAGCCGAGTTCGAGGACGCGCTTGCCGGTGACGTCGCCCAGGGCGCACAGGTGCGCGTCGGGGATGGAGTACATGCCCCACAGCCGGGGCGCGGCGCCGATTTGTGGGTCGTGCTCGTGCTGGTAGGCGCTGCTGATCTCGTTCCAGAGACGCCGGTTGGCGGGGATGCTGTCCACCTGCCGACTCCAGCACTGCCTGCCGGGGGCGGTCAACACGATTAGGGCATTGGCCGGCCCTCGCCTCGGTCCGGCCCTGACTCGGTCCATGATCCGCCGGACGAGCCCTAAGCGCTCGTCGCCCACATCGCGGTCACGATGGGTGTCAGGGCAGCCGATTACCCGTCAGAGCGGTGCCTGTCGATGGCGCGCAGCGTCCGGTCCCTGTCGACCTGCGCGCGGATCAAAGCCTCGAACAGGGCTTCCGGATCGCCGCCTGCCCCTGCGATCGTGGAGAGGAGTGTGGCGATGAGGCTGGTGAGGACGGTGACCAGGTCTGCCGACCCCGCCGGGCCGCGGACTTGCAGCAGCTGACGCACGGCGTCGTCGAAACGGCCCATGGCCACTTCGTCTTCAAGGGCCATGCCGAGCCAATCCGCGAGGAAGGTCCTCACGACCGCCACGGCATCGCCCAGGGCGAGGTCCACGTTGTAGTCGGTGCGCGCCTGCTCCGCTTCCTTCAAGACGGCTGGCCTGGTGGGCGTCCGTGGCTCCGTCCAAAGGCCTTGGCTCTTCCACTGCTCGTAAGGGAGCGGCTCGGCGGCGTCGCGGCGGGCGCGGTGATGGTCGGCCGGATGGCCGCTGCTCGTACGGCAGGCGCGCCCCGGTGGGACGTCCGACACGGCGGTACCAGTCGCGCACGAGCTGCTGCTCGGGCCCGGATCGCAGCGGAATCCTGGGGACACATCGCGGGGCATGGGGAGGGTGCAGCGGACCGTACTCTCCCACCTGCGCAGTGAACCCGCCGGGCGCAGCGCCATCGACGGCGCTCCGCTGCTGACCTCGATCACCCGACTCGCCTGTGTCGTCTACGAGGTGGCCCAGTCGAGCGACGCCCAGCGCGCGGATGCGGGGCCGGCGCGTGGACTGTGGTGTGGGCACGCGGTCTCGCGCACAAGGCGCTGCCCTGCTGCGCTTGCACCTCTTGCACCTCTTATGCCCACTTGTCGGCGCCGTCGCGTTCCCGCTTCACTCTCTGATGCCGCACGCATCGCTGCGGCTTGCTACTGAACCCGTCCGTTCGGGTCGCGCCCCCTTGCCAGTTCCAGCCGCCTCTACCAGGCGGAAACCCACTGTGCCGTACTCCACTTCACTGGCAGAGAGAGGCCAACAACCTTGGCAATCGACAGTTCCGTCGCTGTGCGCGAGCTGCTGGGCTGGTCTCACGCCCAGATCGAGCCCGTCCTGCGGGAGGTGGTCGCCGAGCTGCAGCCGGATCTTGCCCGGGTGTGCGGCTATCACCTGGGCTGGCTGAACGCGGACGGCAGCCCGGCCTCGCAGGTGGCCAAGGGAAAGGCGCTGCGGCCGGCGATGGTATTGCTCGCCGCCCGGTCCCGGGGCAGCGGCCCAACCGCGGCGGTGCGGGCTGCGGCAGCCGTGGAACTCGTCCACCAGTGGTCATTGCTGCATGACGACATCATCGACAAGGACGACGTGCGGCGGGGGCGTTCGTCGGGGTGGGCGGTGTACAGGGTGGGTATGGCCCTGCTGGCCGGAGATGCGTTGCAGCAGGCCGCTGCCCACTGCCTATTGGCAGCCGGAGAACGCGGGGCGGCCTCGACGCCGCTGTTGTTGAGCACGGTAGCGAGGCTGACTGAGGGGCAGGCGGCCGAGCTGGGGCTTTCCGCCCGCGATCCGGCGGAGGTGGGCATCTCCGACTACGTGGACGTCGCCGAGCGGAAGACCGGCGCGCTTCTTGGCTGCTCCCTGGGCCTCGGTGCCCGCTTCGCCGGCGCCGACGAGACCGTCGTACGGACACTGACCAGAGCCGGTCACCTGCTGGGGATCGCGTGGCAGGCGGCCAACGACATCGAGGACATCTGGGCGGACACCGCCGTGACGGGAAAACCGGCGCGGGGGGACCTGCGTGAGCACAAGCCCACACTCCCGCTGATCACCGCCCTTCAGACCGGCACTCCGGCCGCACACACCCTGGCCAAGGCCGTCGCAAAGGACCGGCCATGGCCGACGCCCGGGGCACTCGCCGAACTGATCGACCAAGCCGGGGGCCGCACTGCCGCCCAGGAGTTCTCACGCCGTCACCTCCACCAAGCCCTGAACCTCGTCGACGACGCCGGGCTCGGCCTGGAACTCGCCACCACGCTGAAGACCCTGTTTCGCTACATCGTCACCCGCACCTGAACACCACAGCCCTCCCCCGGCGTCGGGAGGCACCGGCCGACGCCATGGAACACGACCTGGGCCCTCTGGCTCCGGGCCCTGCTCGCCAGCTGGCGAGCAACCGCCACGACGGAAGGGCGAATCTCGAGATGACCGACGAACCCCGCGACCCCATAACGATCCTCAAAGACACCGCTGATGCCCTGCGCCCACTGCTCCGCTCCCATGTACACCTGCTACCGCAAGAACTGCGGCACCTGGCGGGCCTGCACTTCGGCTGGTGGACGGATGACGGCACCGTGGTCGACCGGCCCGCGGAAGGCAAGGCTCTGCGCCCCGCACTCGTCCTGCTGGCGTGCCGGGCCATGGGCGGCTCCCCGTACGCGGCGCAGCAGGCGGCCGTGGCGGTCGAGCTCCTGCACAACGCGAGCATGCTGCACGACGACATCGTCGACCAGGACCAGACACGCCGCGGCCGCACCGCGTTGTGGGTCGCCAAGGGCATTCCAGCCGCGATCATCGCCGGTGACTCGCTGTTCTTCACCGCCGTCCGGGTACTGACGAAGACCCCGCACGCCGCGAGCACTCTTGCCTTGCTGCTCGACACCACCCAGACACTCCTGGAAGGCGCGTACAACCAGACCAACGCGAAGGAACAGACACTGGGCCGGGCCCGCCGCCACGCCACTGAGGCGTTGGAGCAGCTCGCCGTCGCCGGTCCCGAACCCACTCCCGCTGCCGAGCTGGTCTCCATCGCTCACCTCGTCACCCACCGGGACCACTGACTCCTCCCGCGCCGGCTCGCCGTCATGCCCCGACGCCCCAACGCCCCAACGCCCCAACGCCCCAACGCCAGTCTGCCCACCACGTGAAGGGCCCCGCCATGACCTCCCTACCCGCAGACCGACCGCTGGCCCGCAACTCCTATGAGCAGAAGCTGAACCGGCACTGGGAAGACAAAACCGACGACCCCATCAACCTGCTCCTGGGCGCTGACGACGGCCTCTACCACCACCACTACGCAGTGGGCAGCTTCGACCGCACGATCCTGACCGCACCCGCACCGCAGCGCGAGAAATTGATCCTGGCCGAGATGCACCGTATGGAGCATGACGCTGGAACTGTACGAACGCACACTGTGCCTGATGTTGGAACTGCAGCGACGTCTGCTGCGGGACCCGCGCCCGCAGGTAGCCCGATACGCAGCCGAGCTGCCGCAGTGGATTCCCGCCACTGTCCACTTCACCGCGACAAGCGCCCGCTACTGGGAGACAGCCTCACGCCAGGCGGGCAAGCCTCTCGACCTGCCCTCCCTGAGCCTCACGCAGACGCCCACAGTATGGGACGCCGCAGACCTCACCCCGCCGCCCTACCCGCAGATCGCCTGGTGGTGGAACCAGCTCCGCTGACCACCCGGCACACCTGCCGGGACGGCTACCGGGTACGGCGGTACAGGGTGGCCGCTCGTAACAGCGCCAGGCGGCAGGGCATCCGCCGGGTACTGACCGCCACCAGCCCCCGCACGGAGGTGGAGCACATCATCAGCGCCCGCCGCGCGCAGGCACTACACGTGCTGGACTGCACGCCGTTCCCGCCCACCGCGACCGCCGCCCCACGGCACCTCTGCTGTTGAAGGTAGAACACGTAGCCGGGGAGTCCGCAAGGTGCATGTACCTGCTCGTGGTGGTGGATGTGGCCGTCGAGTCCGGTGGGCCGCTACGGTCTATCCCGGCAGGGGCCCTGCTGAAAGGCTGTCACGCTGCACAGCACTGCCCGGCGAGTAGCTGTCATGCGAGGAGTGCCGTGATCATCATTGCCGGGAAGCTGTACGTGGATGCTGCCGCCCGTGACGCGTACCTGGCCGGATGCTCGAAGGTCATCGAGCATGCCCGGGCCGCCCCCGGGTGCCTTGACTTCGCCCTGTCGGCCGACCCGATCGAGCCCGACCGGATCAATGTGCACGAACGCTGGGAGACGGACGAGGACCTCGAACGCTTCCGTGGTGCGGGCCCGGAGCCCGAACAGACAGCTCAGATCCGCGGCGCCGAGGTAAACAAGTACCGGGTATCCGGTGTCGAGGCCCCGTAGCCATGCCCCTTCCATCATGACCGGAGCCGGATGAGGAGCGCGGCGGCGGTGACGGTGCCGATGACCTCTTCGAGCTGCATGGCACCGGCGCTGCAGGCTGGCCTGGGCAAATGCATGCGAGCTTTCGCGCTGCCTGACACCACAAGGTCGTGCGCCAAGCAACCTCGCCTGTCAGACCCTCCGTTTATCGTCTGCTTCATGACATCTATGGATCTTGTTGCGTTCGATCAGGCGTGGGGCCGCCTGGAAGCATGGCTCGCCTCGCATTCCCCTGCGGATCACGCCGCGCTTCGGCCACCGGCAACAGCTGCGGAGATCGCCGAGCTGGAGCAGCAGCTGGGTTTCGCCCTCCATCCTCAGCTCAGGAGGCTGCTGGAGCTGCACAACGGTGTTGCCGAGCCGGAGCCGGACAGCGGACCGGGGCCCGGGGCGTTCCCGGCCGGAGACATCCTGCCGCTGGGCCACCGGCTCATCTCCACCACTGAGATCGCTTCGATGCACAAGATCCTCGTGGAAGTCGGTGAGGACAACGCCGAGGCCGAACTGTGGGACGAAGACGACGAGGACCCCGCCGGCCATCTGCACCAGTGCGTGCCGTTCGCCCTACCCAACGACGGCGGTGTCGCCTTCCTCGACCACCGGCCCGGACCCACGTGCGGACACGTATTCGAGATGGGCATCGGCTCCGGAGACCTGGACGGCACGCTCTGGGGCCCGAGCCTGACCGAGTTAGTGGGGGCTGTAACGGACGCCCTGGAAAAGGGGACCCCGTTCCTGCATTACTGGCCCGCCACGTTCGAGCACGCTTCCGGCAGGACCTGCATCGACTGGGAGGTCCGTACGTAGATCACCGAACTGGCACGGTCTTCTCGCCCAGTTGCCAGCGCGGGCACGCTTTTTCGCCTCGCGCAATCCCGCACTGATACCGCGCGGTTCGACAGTAGCTGGCCCTGCCCTACCGCGCTGAGCACAGTTGGTCACGCGATGGGCAGCCGGCCGAGCGCCCGGTCCCGGCCGGCCCGCGCGGCCATGAACGCCCCCACATCACTGCCGTCGGCAAAGACGGGCCCCTGCCACGCCGGCGGAGCCGCGAAAGGCCCGAGCCCGACGCCCGTACCGAACCGGCCAGCCGCAGCGTACAACTGCTGCAGGATCCCCCAGTGCCCTCATGTCGATCTGCCCGATGAAAGCCGTCCACATCCGGGCAGCAGGGTCGAATTCAGCTACGAAGTACAGAAGTTGGCGCCGCTGCCCGAAGCCGACGCGGCCCTGCGGGGGCCGAGCTGGCGATGACCAAAAACAGCCAGACCGAGGCCCCAGCCCTGCTGGTCCCTGCGCGGCAGCACAGCGAATACATCGGTCACGAACTCCGCCAGGTCGCTGCGAAGCCGTTCCACCTGCCCAGACCTCATCCCCACAACGTGCTCCGCACCGGACATGAACTCCTGAGCTGACGAAGCACTACGAGGCGGCTGTACCGACAACCCGCCGAGGTGTGATCCGCACGACGAGCCGCACCACCTCCGGCGGCAGTTCCCGGTACTCCTGGGCCGCCGACTCCCCCTCGTACAGAACGGCGAGCCGGACGATCGCCTCCCGGTCCACGTCCTCGTACAGGGCGGCGGTCCCGCGGACCTCGACGTAGCGGTCCGGGTCGGCCGTGTCGTACACGGTCACGCTCACCCGAGGATCCCGGCGCAGATTGCGCACCTTCTTGCGCCCCTCCTGGGTGGGGATGAGGAGAGTGTCACCGTCCCGGCCGATCCATACGACCGAGGTCTGCGGACTGCCGTCCGCGTTGACGGTCGCCAGGACGGCGTGGTGGGCGCCGTCGAGGAGCTCGCGGGTCGCGTCGTTCAACTCGACTGTCACGCACCGAACTTTAGAACGCGGCCTCGGCCTTTGGGCAGAACGCAGCCCCGACCTTCATTCCGTCAGCACGCAGCCTCGACCCCGAGAACGCAGCCTCGACGCATGCCCGACAATCTCACCCTGACCGCCCGCCGCACCGTGCGACACCTGGTGGCGGTGGACACCGAGCAGGGCGCGATGCCGACGGATCCGGTCCGTCGCCTAGGTGTGGCAACCCGTTGCCAGACGCGCTATCCCGGCGCCCGACGGCACGGGCTTGGATCTCTCCAGCTCATCAGCCCGGGCTCGGTGCATGTCGGGAACGACCCCAGGGTAGAGGTGGACGATCTTCCAGCCGATGTACCAGCGGGTGCAGCCCGCCCCGCGGGGCATCACCAGGACGGCCGCCTCGATAGCGGACAGCTCCGCATACCGGCGCAGCCGGTCGGCAGACAGATCAGGCAGCCACTTCTTCAACTGCGCGGCCTTGCGCGGTCGGTCGCTGAACTGGCGGCTGAGTTTGCGCAGCCGCTTGTCCTACTGCGCAAGAAGGAATGGGCCGAGCAGCATCGACAAAACTCGCGCCTGGGAACGCTCGGCATCGGTGAGGTGACGGTCCAAGTCCGCCAACTCCAGATCAAGCAAGTCATCGGCGGCTTCGCCGGTACACCTCATTGTGACGTGGGTCCCTGACCGGACCAGCGCCGCCACACAGAGCATCCAAGCAGCACCATCCGACGGCGGGCACGGCGCGGCGGGGCCGGCGTAGGGGCGGTTCTCCAGGGCGACGGTGGCCGTCATGCCCCAGTCCTTGCCGCTGAAATTGCGGTACAGGATGGCGTGATAGCGGTCGTCCTTCTTGCGATAGGCTGTGACCAGATCGGTTTCGGTCGTACAGCCGTCGCCGGTGTCGAGGCAGGCTGAGTTGTCTCCCGTCCGGGGATTCTCCCAACTGGCCTGGACGCTTGCGATGCCTGCGCGGATCCGGGTACGGGCGGTCGTGCCGCGCGTCGGGTCGATCGAGACGGTCTTCCACTCGACGATCTCATACGGCCTCACCTGGCGCGGCGGGGCCACCTCGACCTTCCCGTGTTCCGCCTCGACGTCGTCGATCCATACAGACTGGTCGGTGTTGTTCACGAACACCATGCAGGCGGAGATGTTCTGCGGCCATCCTCCGGAGTTCGTCCTACAGCCTTGCGACGGCATGTTCTTGTCGTGCGGGGTGATATCGGCGAACACCACGCCCTTGGTCTTGCGCTCATACCACTGGGTGTCGTTCGCGCTCACACGGTCCCTGCTGCGGTAGTCACCACCGAGCACCTGGGTCGCCAGGGAGGCGTCCTGGGCGACCTGATAGCGCAGTTTGCCGTCGTCCGCCGCTTCCCAGCGCAGCGTGAACTTCTCCTTGCCGCCGGCGCCGTACGTCACCGTGCCGCGCAGCGGTCCGTCACCACCCCAGGGGTTGCGCCGCAGGGTGAGCCACTGGTCCGCGTCCTTGGCCAGCCGGTCGGGCAGCGGTGCGATGACCTTGCCCTGTCCCTCGACGTCGGCCTTCATCAGCTCCAGGTCCTGGCCGGTGGAGTTGCGTACGCCGATGCGCAGGGACTGGCCGGTCAGCGCGGGGGGCGCGGCACCGAACCACTGCTGGAAGCCGGTCTTGGCCAGCGGCTGGACGGGAAGGTCCATGATGATGTCCCGGGCGTTGTCCCACCGCTTCTTCTCGTGGCAGCTAAAACCGAATTTGGGATCGTAGCCCTCGCAGTTTCCGAAGTCCCCCCTTGCCCATACCGCGTCCATGAACTTCGCGTTGAACTCGGCTACCTGCTGCTTGTCGTTCTCAATCTTGCGGACGTTGGTCTCCATGACCTCGGTCATGGAGGTGTCGAATTTCTGCGCGGTGTCGGTGAGCAGCCTGGCGGCCGTTTCCTTGATCTTCGGAAGCTGTTCGGCGAGCGCCTCGGCCATGCCCGGCTCGTTCTCGTGGCGCTTGAGAGCCATCTCGATCTGGGCAACGGAGGCGTGCACGTTCTGCTCGAAGCGTTGGTACATGTCCTTGAACGCCTTCTCGAGCTGCGGCCGGAGCTGCTGCTGCGCGACGGTGGTCAGCATCCGGTGGAATGCCTCATCCCGCGCTTTGCCCAGGTCGCGCTTGACCACCTCAGGATCCACGACGGTGGAGTCCCCCCACGCGGTGCCGACCCAGTGGGCCGTCTTCTCCCGGTCGTCCACGATCTTGCTGATCTCGTCCGCCAGCATCTTGCCGAAGACGTAGACGGCCAGCCCCGCATCGACGATTTCGCCGGCCGCGGGGACGTACTGGCTGGCGACCCAGCCGGCCAGCATCACACCGCTGAGCGCCGCCTCCTCGCCATTACCGTGGGCGATGCCGTCGACCAGGCCCAGCGCGGGACCGAGCACCGGGGTGAACGATGTCAGCGAGGCCGCCTTGGTCAGGGCGTCGGCATCACTGGCCAGCGTCTTGCCGATGTCGATGACCATCTGCGGCGTCATCGCCGCCCCGAGGGCGGAGTTCAGATGCCCCGTCGTCTCCCGGAACACGTTGAACACCCGCTCGGAGGTCATCGCATCCCGCAGGGACGGCGTGAAGACCTCCCCGCCGACCTTCGTCCGCTCCGCGAGGGCCCTGTCGATGGTCTCCTTGGCGGTCTTCTTCCACTCCTCGTACGAGTGCTGTTCCGGCGCCGTCACCTTGGGCAGTCCGGCATGCTTGTCCAGGGCCTCCTTCAGACCCTTCGCCGGGCTGCCGTCCCCGGCCAGCGCCCCGGCCAGCTCGGTCAGCGCCGTGCCCGCCTCGGTCAGCTTGCCGCCATCGGACTTCCCGCCCGATGCAGCAGCCTCCAGCTTCTCCCGGACCGCCTTCGCCTTCTTTCGCACCTCGTCCGAAACATCCGCAGCCTTCTCCAGAGAGCCGGCCGCCTCAGCCACCGCCTTGAGCACCGCCGTCACATCCCCCTCACGCCGCAACCCGACCAGGGCAGCAGAGACCTCCCGTGCGAACCGCGCCTGCGCCGACTCCTCCGGCAGGCGCACCTGCGCGTCCGGGTGGTCCTTCACGAACTGCTCGACCTCGGCAATCCGCTTCTTCGTCTCCTCCGTCACCTCTTCCGACGGGCCATCAGGGCGGCATGACGCTGCCAAACGGAAGAAGCGTTTGCAGGATTGCAGACGGGTCTGCTTGCCGGTTTCGGCGAGCTTCTTCTCAAGGGCGCCGGGATTCTTCAGATCCTCGTCGGTGACGGACTTGCCGGCAGGCACCGTGAGGAACTTGCCATGCACCTCAGATTCCGGCATGGCCCACACGCGAGAGGCCGTCTGCCCGTCGTGACCGTAGTGCCGCCGCGCGGGCCACCCCAGTTCCGTGGCCAGGCTGGTTTCCGTGATGTTGAAGGTGGAGCGGCGGCCCAGTTGAACGTCCTCCAGGACGCCTCTGTCCGCTCCCGGCTCGGCCAGTGCCTTCTCGACAGCCTTGTCCGACTCCTCGAAATGCTTCAGCCGCAACTCGGTCCGGCCGTCCTCTCCCGTGACGGAGGTGAGGAGCTTGTCGCGGTCCTTCCCGCCCAGCGTGCCGACTTCTTCACCTGGGATCGCGATCTTTCCGGTCTCGCGTGCGCTGTTGTGGGTGTACTCCGCCTCCACGGGGACATCGTTGTTCTTCCCGTCCAGCAGCGCCCCCTGCAGATAGTGCGCGTTGTGCACCAACTCATGCCCGACCAGCAGCGTCTCGTTCACGGCAATCGGCGTCTTGTCCGGCTGAAAGCCGAGGAAGACCTTCTCCTCGTCCGGCATGGCGATCAGACCTTCGGAGCCGTTGCCGTTCCTGGCACGGTCGCGGTCGTAGGCCTGCGCCACCGGTTCGGTGACGACCACATCCGACTTCACGTCGTCGTGGGGTACGCCCGCGCCATCCAGCTTCCGCGTCAGACTGTCGGGCCATTTCTTGTCGTCGTCGGGCATGCCCCGGTAGAACACGACGTTGACATCGGGCAGCCCGGTTGCCGGCTTCGCGCGCCCCAGCGCCCGGTCGAGGGGCTGCATGCGGCTGATTCCCTCCAGCAGGGTTCTGCCGCCCGGCGTCTCAGCGAGCCTCTTCACGACGGCCTCGACCCGCTCAGCGAACGCCTTCGCAGCCTTTTCTTCACCGCCGCCCGCAGGCACGGTGTGCCCGCCATGGGCAGGGGTGTACCGATCGTCCAGGACCACGATCCCCGACTTCACCTGCGATCCAGGGATCGGAATGCGGCGGCCGCGCGCCGTCTGTCCCGTGGGCAACGTGATGGTCACCACCTCGGAAGCAGCCGGTGCAGGCGCCTCGACGGCCGCTTTCAGGGCGGACGGAGTCACGGGCTGCGGTGCGGCGTACGCCGCGGGGGCGGCTATACCCACCAGGGTGGCCGTCGCAAGCACGCCGGCCAGCGCCACCCGCATCGGTCTTGTGAAAACCGGTCTCATCTCTTCTCTCGAATCCATGCCAACAGCACGACGCCGCCCACCGCCGCTCCACGAAAGGGCGGCCGCAAGGCGGCGTCAGCTGCGGGACGCAAAGGTTCACTGCACAACGCGAGGCCGTACGACGCACAGATGCACCACCGACACGACCAGGGCACCGCCCCGGCGCAGGGAATGCTGACGCACAGCGCCGATCGCACTGACCGGCACCACAGGGACGCCAAGGATCGATCACTGTCCGGCCAAGCCTCGCGAGAGAAGAGATTAGCAGCCGAAATGCCCCACGATGTCCAGAATTTGATTATCCATAAGACCCCCTATGAGCTCGTAACAGGACTTGTTGAAGCGCCCTGACCAGACGTGATCGATGTCGCCGACCGGAAGGGCCGACAACCTGGTCGGCGATCGACGGTCTCGTCGGCGTTCTTGCGACGGGAGGTGATGTTGCCGCCGTCTTCGCGCAGCCACAGGTCCCGCCCGCACAACTGTCAGAGCCGGTAAGAGCACCCGCTCGGCGCGCCCTATATCGGGACCGCGCCGTCCCCGCCGAGTGTCCTGGGAGCGCCGCGCCGGTACAGGACCAGCGTGACGAGCAGGCCGATGGCGAAGAACAGCGCCGAATACCAGTAGGCCGTCGAGTAGCTGTGCAGCGCGGCCTGGGCCTGCGCCTGCGGCGTGGGCTGCCTGCCCACGAGGTAATTCGTCGCGGCACTCGTCGCCAGGGTGTTGAGCAGGGCCGTGCCGATCGAACCGCCCACCTGCTGGCTGGTATTGACCATCGCGGATGCGACGCCCGCGTCGTGCGTGGCGACGCCCGAGGTGGCCAGGTTCATGGCCGTCGCGAAGATCAAACCGAGCCCGAGGCCGGACACCAGGAGCGGCGGCAGCACGTGCGCCGGGTAGGAGCTGTGCACGTCGAGCGCGGTCAGCCACGCCATTCCGGCCGCTGAGAGCCCCATGCCGGTGGGCACGACGGGTTTCGCGCCGACGCGCGGCACCAGCGTGTTGGTGGTGACCACCGATGCAACGACCATGGCGGCGACCATCGGCAGAAACGCCAGCCCCGTCTTCACGGGTGAGTAGTGCAGGATCTGCTGGAGGTAGTACGTCAGGAACAGGAACACACCGAACATGCCCGCGCCTGAGATGAACATCGCCAGGAACGACGCCGCGCGGTCCCGGTCCAGGACGACACGCAGCGGGAGCAGCGGGTGTGCGGCGCGCGTCTGCCACCAGCCGAACGCCGCCACGAGCACGGTGCCCGCGACAAGATAGCCCCAGGTCTGGGCGCTGCCCCAGGGGTGTGTCTCGGCGTTGGAGAAGCCGTACACAATGCAGAACAGGCCGGCGGAGACCAGGAGTGTGCCGGGCACGTCAAGCTTGGGCCGGTCCGCGGGCGCGCCCGCGTGCAGCAGTCGCATGCCACCGACCATGGCGACGGCGGCGAAGGCCAGGTTGACGTACAGGCACCAGCGCCAGTTGAGGTACTCGGTCAGGACGCCGCCGAGCAACAGTCCCACTGCGCCGCCCGCGCCCGCGATCGCGCCGTAGATCCCGAACGCCTTGGCCCGCTCGCGCGGGTCGGTGAACGTCGTGGTCAGCAGCGACAGCGCGGCCGGTGCGAGGAGCGCGCCGAACAGGCCCTGCAGGGCGCGGGCCACCACCAGCATCGTGAAGCTGGTCGCCGCACCGCCCAGCGCGGAGGCCGCCGCGAACCCGGCCAGGCCCGTGAGGAACACCAGCTTGCGGCCGACCAGGTCGGCGATGCGCCCGCCGATCAGCAGCAGGCTGCCGAAGGCAAGCGCGTAGGCGGTGACGATCCACTGACGGTTACCGTCGGTGAACCCGAGATCCTCCTGTGCTGACGGCAGAGCGATGTTCACGATCGTCGCGTCCAGCACCACCATCAGCTGAGCGATCCCGATCACGGCGAGGATCAGCCAGCGGTGCTCGTGCCGGCCGCCGGTGAGCGCAGGGTCGGGCCGCTGGGCTGACGATGACGCGGATGTCGGGGATATGCCGTCCACGATGTGGTCTCCTCACGCATCCCCTGCTCCACGCTAATCGCGCCGCATGCCCCTCGCGACCCGAGCCCGCCTCGAAGCCCACAGCGTCCGGCTCACCCCGCGGCCGCGGCCCACCGGCACAGCGTTCCGTCTCTGGCTCAGCGAACAGGCGGGCCCACCATGGCCAGAGCCGGCAGCGGCAGCCGACCACGGCGGGCCGCTGATCATCTGGATGCGCGCCGTCATCCGCATCCGCCGCGTCGCCCCGCACCGGGCCGCCTCCGTGTGGATCTCCCTGGCCAACGGACGCTTCGAGACCGACACTGGCCAGGAACTCCACTTGGGCACCCACCGTGAGGTCGAACGTGGTGCCGGCCGCCCCGATGACGAACTGCCGAGAGACCCGCGGAAGGCTCCTCCCCCGACCCCCGAGGACGTGAGCGAGCCCGATTTCCAGCAGCTGTTCCGCTGTCTGCGCGCCACCGGCGCATATGAGGGTGAAGCCGACACCGCTCGCGAGGATCCGAAGTTCCGGGAGCTGTTCGGTGTCGTCGGGGCCGCCGATGCCAAACTCGCGCCAGACCTGCTCGCCCAGGACCTCGCTGAGGCGGGCTTCGGCCCTGACCACGGTCCAGGCCGAACGAGTCCACGGCCTCTTACAGGAAAGCGCCGGGGTCGGTCCAGGAAGGACTGCGGAACCGCAGCGGGTCGATCAGCTCCGGGGACCAGCCCTCGCGGCGGGCCCGGGCGCAGTGGGCGGACAGGCGAGGCCCATCGGCGCCGTGTTCGGGATCAGGAACTCCGCGGCGCAGCGGTAGTGGAGCTGTCGGAGCGTGCACTTCAGCGGCTGGTAACCGGTGGCGATCCGCGCGGCCCGCTCCACCACCGCCGGACAGTGCACCCGCTCGCGCGCCATACCGGTACCCCTCCTGCCGGAGGCGCCGTCGAGCACCTGGCAGCGGGTGAGGAGTCGGCGCCGAGATCGGCAACAACTGGTGGATCTCCCTCGTCTGGTGCCTGGGCCTGGCGGTCCTCGGCTACTTCAGGTCGAAGTCGGTGTTCAACCGCGACCCGAAGTAACCCCCCTGGGCTGCCTCGTGCAGCTCACGCCCCCAGGGTCACCCCGGGGGTGCTCACTTACGTGACGGGAAAGTCGAAATGGGTGTCCGGATACGGTTCATCTGTGAGCGTGTAATGCCACCACTCGCAGTCGTACGCACTGAAACCGCAGGCCTCCATGAGGGTACGGAGGTACTGACGGTTTCTCGCTTCGGCTTGCGTGATCCCTTGTGCTCCATGATGCGAGATGGAATCCATCAAGTCATGGGAACCGCCCATGGGGAGGAGTTCATGGGAAGCCAGGTCATAGAGCGTGAGGTCAATGGCGCTGCCCCGGCTGTGCCCCGACCTGGCGGCCACATATCCCCGCTCGAACATCTCGGCTCGGTCGATGTTCGGATAGTGCCGCGCCTTGGTGCGGCCGTCCTCCGGCTGCTGCGACCAGCGTATGAAGCAGTCGACGGCGCGCTGCGGGCGATAACCGTCCCAGAGGAGCAGGCCGAAGCCCAGGGATTCGGCCTGCTCGCGTGCTCGTTCCAGTCCTTCGCACAGCGCCCTCGTGCCGACGATCCGATTGGCCAGATACCCGTCCACCGGCTTTCCGGTGAAGTTGTCCCAGGTGGCGTACTTTGCGTCCCAGCGGATTCCGGCCGTTCCGGACGCGAACTCGTCCACGAAGACGAAGTCGTCCTTCATCGGCTCTTCCCCGTCAATGCCAGGGTCAGGATGCGGTCGATCACTTCACCGAGTGGTACCCCTGCGGCCGCCATCATGCGCGGATAGCGGCTGTACGAGGTCATGCCGGGGAATGTGTTCACCTCGTTGAGGACCACTGCTCCGTCCTCCTTGAGGAACAGGTCCACCCGTGCGAGACCGCTGCACCCCAAGGCGCGGTATACGGCCATGGCGGTCTCCTGGACGAGCAGGCGTGACTCCGTAGGAATGTCGGCGGGAACGATCGCCGTCGAGTTGTCGGAACCGGTTTCCGGCGCATCCTCCTGATGGATCCGGAAGAATCCGTGGGAGAGAGCGATCCGGTCCACCTCGCCCACCATGAGATCGAGTTCGTTCCCCAGGATGGCGCAGCCGATCTCGCTGCCGATGATGGCCTCTTCGATCAGCACCTTCGTGTCGTACTGTCGTGCGGTCTCCAGCGCGCTCTGCAGTTCTTCTGCCCGGGACACCTTGGTGACGCCGAAAGACGAGCCCGAACGCGTCGGCTTCACGAAGACCGGATAGGTGAGCAGGCCGGGGTCGATGTTCTGGTCTGCCGCGGCGGTCAGGAAATTCGGCGTGGCAACTCCCGCGTTTGCGGCGACGGTGTAGGCAAGGGATTTGTCCATGCACAGTGCGGAACTCTGCACATCGCAGCCCGCATAGGGGATGCCGGAGAGCTCAAGCAGCCCCTGTATCGCACCGTCCTCGCCGCGCTTGCCGTGCAGCACGGGCAGGACGACGTCCAGGGGGATCGTCTCGTACCGCCCCTGCGCCTGTCCCTCTTCCTGGACAAGCAGTCCGTGCACGGCGCTGTCCGGCGACAGTGCAGCCGGACGGCAGTTTCCGTTCTCCCAATCCGTGTCGGGGCCGTCGCAGAGTTTCCAGGCGCCGTCCTTCGTGATGCCGATATAGAACGGTTCGTACTTCTCGTCGTCGAGGTTCCGGGCGACCTCTTGCGCGGACTTGATGGAGATGGGGTGCTCTTCGGAACGTCCGCCGAATATAATTCCGACCTTCAGCCTATCCATGCTGGTTCCCGCTTTCGAATTTCAGGCAGTTGGTGAGGGAGTTCTCGACCGTGTCACGCAGGGCGCGGTCCGTGTAATAGGCGGTGTGCGGGCTGATGAGCACATTCGGCAGCTCTTGCAGCCGCAGTGTCGACTCGCTTTTGATGGGCCTGGTTCGGCAGTCGGCGTAGAAGATTCCTTCCTCGCCCTCGACGACATCCAGTGCAGCGCCGCCGAGCCTGCCGCTCTCCAGTGCCGATACCAGGGCCTTGGTGTCGATGAGCGCCCCCCGTCCGGTATTGACGATCAGCGCGCCCCGTTTCATCTGCTCGATACGCCGCCGATTCAGCAGATGATGCGTATCCGAGTTGAGCGGTGTGTGGAGAGTGACCAGGTCGCTCTGCTGCAGCAACTCGTCGAGAGGAACGTATTGGGCGAGGGTTTTGGGGTGATTGTCGTGCGCGAGTATTCGGCAACCGAAACCCCGCAGCCTGTCCACGACCGCAGCGCCGATGCGTCCCGTGCCGATCACGCCGACGGTCAGATCGCGGAGTTCCTTGCCGCGCACTTCGTTCAGCCGGTAATCGTGGACATCCGCACGCCGGATGATGGATTTCGCGTCGCGCACCGCCATCAGCATCAACATCAGCGTGAAGTCGGCCACGCTGTCCGGCGAGTAGCTGACGTTTCCCACCGTGATGCCGATGCCGGCCGCGTATTCCACATCGATGTGATTGCACCCGATGCTCCGCGTGGAGACGTATGTCACGCCGGCTTGGCCAAGCGCAAAAAGAGCGGCATTGGCGATGGGAGTCTTGTGGCCGACACTGACGGACCGGCTTCCGGCTGCCAGTTCGCTATTCGCTACGGATAGCGGCGCGTCCGTGATGGTCGGCGTCACACCGTAGCGAGGGGCCAGCTCCCGGAACAATACGGCTTCATCGGGGCCGCACCCATAGACGGTGATGCGGGGCGGTTCGCTGTAGGTCATACGTACAGTCAAGGCTGTGTGGCGTTGCCGGAACGTATGCGGATTTCGATATGCCGGCGATACACCGTGGCGCATTGACTGGCGGCATGACTTACAAGGAATCAGCGTGATCCCCCTCAGCCTCGGCGAGATCGCCGCAATCGTCGGCGGGACGGTCGAGGGCGACGCGGCGGTGACGGTGACTGCACCGGCCGTGCTCGACGGCCGGCAGGCCGAGTCGGGCGGCCTCTTCGTCGCCTTCGTCGGCGAGCACGTCGACGGCCACGCATACGTCGGCCAGGCCGGCCGGGCCGGCGCGGTGGCCGTGCTCGGCTCCCGGCCCACGCCGCTGCCCAGCGTCGTCGTCAAGGACGCCCAGGCCGCGCTGCAGACGCTCGCCGCGCACGTCGTGGCCCGGCTGCGCGACGGTCTGACCGTGGTCGGGGTGACCGGTTCTCAGGGCAAGACCAGCACCAAGGACCTGCTGGCGGCCGTGCTTTCGAGCGCCGGGCCGACGGTCGCCACGATCGGCTCGCTCAACAACGAGCTCGGCGTGCCGCTGACCATGCTGCGCACGGACGCGACCACCCGGTTCCTCGTACTGGAGATGGGCGCCCGCCACATCGGCGACATCGCCGCGCTCACCGGTCTGGTCACGCCCGACATCGGCGTCGTCCTCAACGTCGGCCAGGCCCACCTCGGCGAGTTCGGGTCACGCGCGGCCATCACCGAGACCAAGGGCGAGCTGGTGCGGGGGCTCGCGCCCGGCGGCACGGCCGTCCTCAACGCCGACGATCCCCGCGTGGACGCGATGCGGGCGCTCACCGCCGGGCCCGTGCTGACCTTCGGACGGGCGGAGCACGCCGACGTGACGATGCTCGATCTGGATCTCGACCGGCTCGGCCGGCCGTCCTGCACGCTGCGGACCGCCGACGCCCGCGCGCCCCTCGCGCTGCCGCACGTGGGCGCCCACCAGGCGCTCAACGCGTCGGCCGCCGCTGCAGCGGGGTTGGCGGCCGGAGTACCCCTCGACGTGGCCGCGGCGGCACTGGCCACCGCTTACCTGTCCCAGTGGCGGATGGAACCGCGCGTACTCGCCGGCGGCGCGACTCTGCTCAACGACTCCTACAACGCCAACCCCGACTCGACCCGCGCCGCCCTGGACGCACTGGCGGCGATCGAGGGCGGGCGCCGCATCGCCGTACTCGGCGAGATGCTCGAACTCGGCGACGACAGCGCGGCCGAGCACCGCGCCATCGGGGAGTACGCCGCCGCGCGGGCCAACGTGGTGGCCGTGGTCGGCGAGGCCGCCCGGTCGATCGCCGACGGAGCGGGGAAGCGGGCGGTGCTGCTCGACGGCAACGGCGCGGCCGTCACCTGGCTGCGCGGCCACCTCGCCGCCGACGACGTAGTGCTCGTCAAGGCCTCCCGCGGGGCGTGCCTGGACGAAGTGGCCTCCCAGCTCATGTAGTTGGGCCTACCGCCCGCGGTGTCTCATGTCCGTAGGGCCTACCGCCCGCGGCGCCTCATGTAGAGGTCGAAGGCCCGGTAGGCCATCGGCCGCAGGGGCAGGTCCCATTCGCCCACGTACCTCACCGCCTGACCGCCGGTGCCGGCCTTGAACCGGATCAGCCCGACGTGCGGGTCGTCGGCGTCGAGGGTGGGGGTGATGCCGCGCAGGTCGTAGACGTCGCAGCCGGCCGCGAGAGAGTCGCGGATCATCGCCCACTGGCAGGCGTTGGAGCCGCGCACCTCGCGCTTCTCGGTGGAGGAGGCACCGTAGGAGTACACCGCGTGGGCACCCACGCGGACCAGGATCGTGGCGGCGACCAAGTCGCCCTGATGGCGGGCCAGATAGAGCTTGATCCGCTCGGGGTCCTCCGCGCTCAGCGCGGCGAACATGGTCTCGAAGTAGCCCAGCGGCCGGGGCGTGAAGCCGTCCCGCTCAGCGGTGTGGACGTAGAGGTCGTGAAACGCCCTCAGGTCCGCGCCGCCCGCACCGACCGTGACCTCGACGCCCTCCTTGGCGGCCTTCTTGATGTTGCGGCGCCATTGCTGGTTCATGCCCCTGAGCAGCTGGTCCTCGGTCCTGCCGGCCAGCGGAAGCTCGTACTTGAACTGCGGATGCCCGACCCCGAAGCCCTCCTGAGGGCTCTGCGGCAGCCAGCCCGCGCCTCTGAGCCAGCCGGCCACCTGGGCGCCGACCGGGTCCGACCACTGGCCGGGCATCTCGGTGAGCCGCTTGCGGCCCGGGTCGGCCACACCCTCCTTGACCTGAGCGGCGCTCCAGGCGTCCGTGCGCACCGGCGGGCCGAGCCGGATCGCAAACGCGCCGTGCGCCTTGAGATGGGCCACCAGCGGGTCGAGCCACACGCCCAGATCGCCGGTCCAGCCGATGACCGGGCCCTCGGGCAGGTAGGCCAGCGTGAACCGTTCGAGCTTTGGCACCGGGCGGTGCAGGACGAGCCCGGCGCCGACCAGTTGCCCGCCGTCGAACCAGCCGAGGGACTCGCTGCGCCACTCGGTCTTCACGCTGCCCCAGGCCGGCGTCTGCAGGAAGCTGGCCGACCGCTGGGACCGTACGAACGCCAAGTGCTCGGTGGTGCTGATCGGCCAGACGGCCAGGGGCCCGACCAAGGCGCTCGCCCCCGAGTGCCTTCGGGGCTCGGCTGCTGCTTGTACTGGTTCGCTGTAGGACATGCCGCCAGTCAAGGCAATGCGGTGTTGCAGGCGCGTATGCGGTTTTCGATACGTCGTCGATATGTTCCGGATTTTCCGGTACGGCGCCTCACCAGGATGTGGTCACCGATGTGGTCACCAGCTGACGCGGGCCGCCACCGGCCGGTGGTCGCTCCCCGTGGACGGCAGCACCCATGAGCTCTGCGCCTCCACGCCCCGGGTGAGGATCTGGTCGATCCGTACCATCGGGAACTTCGCCGGCCAGCTGAAGCCGAATCCGTTCCCGGCCTTGTCCTGGGCCGAGTGCAGCTGTGAGGTGACGCCGTCGAGCGCACGGTCGTCCGTGGTGCCGTTCATGTCGCCGAGCAGCACCATCCGCTTGTTCTGCTCGGCGGCGACGGCCTCGGCAAGCGCCTCGGCGTTCCTGTTCCGGGTCTCCGTCCCGAAGCCTCCCCTGGGATGCACGCGTACCGATCCCAGATGGGCCACATACACGGCCAGCGGCCCGTGGCCGGTGGCCACCGTGGCACGCAGCGCCCGGTTGTCGGCCAGCTTGAGGGCGGCCGGCTTGGAGTCGCCCAGCGGGCCGACGTCCTGCGCGGTGTCGACCGGCCGGATGTCCGACAGCGGCAGCCTGCTCCACAGCCCGACGGTTCCCTGCACCGAGTGGTACGGGTACGCCTGCGCCAGCTCCTTCTCGTACACCGGCCTCGCCTGCGCGGAGAGCTCCTCCAGGGCCAGCAGGTCTGCACCGGAGCCGGCCAGGTCGCGGGCGGTGCCGACGGGGTCGGGGTTGTCGGCGTCGACGTTGTGGCTGACCACGGTGAGGTCGCCGCCCGGGTGCGACTTGTCGGTGAGCAGCCCGCCGAAGAGGCTCACCCACGTCACGACCGACAGCAGCAGCGCGACCACCGAGGAGGCGGACCGGCGCCACAGCGCCCCGGCGAGGAGCACCGGTATGAACACGCCGAACCATGGCAGGAAGGTCTCCACCAGGCTGCCGATGTTCCCGAACCGGTTCGGGATCTGCGCGTGCAGCAGCAGGAGCAGGCCGAGCAGCAGCGCCAGCGCCGTGAGCACCCGGCCGCGCTTCCACGGCCCCGGCTGGGACAGGCTGCCGATCGCCCGTTGGATGACCGAGCGCTTCCCGGTGCTCTCGACGGGTTCGGTGGTTGCGACGGTCTCGGCGCGTCCCTCCGCTTCGACCTGCTGCCGCGCGCCCACGACGCCTTCTCTTACTTCACTCACTGATCAAGTTCCTGAACTACTTGGCTGAATACAAGGCTGAGGCGGGCAGTTGAACGGCGATACGCAGGCCGCCGTCGGCGCGCGGGGTGAGAGTGAGGGATCCGCCGTGCACGTGGACGATCCGCTGGACGATGGCCAGGCCGAGGCCGACCCCGGCGTGGTCGTTGTGGATGCGTTCGGTGCCGCGCTGGAACGGTTCGGTGAGGGTCGAGACCACCTGCCGAGAGAGCTTCTCGCCGCTGTTCTCGACAGTGAGTACCGCGCTCCCGGAGCGGACACCGGTGCGGACCCACACGGAACCGCGTTCGGGCAGGTTGTGCACGATGGCGTTGTGCACGAGGTTCGTCGTCATCTGCAGCAGCAGCGCCGGCGACCCGGAAGCCGTGGCGATGTCACCGGAGGTGTCGATGGCGACCCCGCGCTTCTCGGCGAGCGGGAGCAGCGTCTCGGCGGCCTCTTCCATGAGCAGGGACAGGTCGACGGGCTCCCGGGTGAAGGCCTGCTTGTCGGCGCGGCTGAGCACGAGCAGCGCCTCGGTGAGGTCGATCGCCCGGGTGTTGACGATGCGGAGGCGCTCGACGAGCTCGTCGATGTCGCGGTGCGGATCGCTGCGGGCCACGTCAAGAAGGGCTTGCGTGGTCGCCAGCGGTGTGCGCAGTTCGTGCGAGGCGTTGGCGGCGAACCTCTGCTGCTCGGCGACGTGCGCTTCGAGCCGCTCCAGCATGGCGTCGAAGGCATCGGCGAGTTCACGGAACTCGTCCCCGCGGCCCGGCAGCCGGATGCGGTGGGAGAGCGATCCGCTGGTGGCCATGCGGGTGGCGTCCGTGATGCGGGTCAGCGGAGCGAGCATGCGGCCGGCGAGGATCCACCCTCCCACGAGGCCGAACACCAGCAGGAACGCCAGTACCGCGGCCGCCCTTGGAGCGAATACGTCCAGAAGGGCGGACCGGACGGGGAAAACAGCGCCGAGCTTGTCTTTGTCCTCGGCGTTGTAGAGCTTCGCCTGTTCGGGGACGTAGGCCAGGAGGAACACCCACACGGCCGCCATCAGCAGGGCGCCTGCCAGCATGAGGAATCCGGCGTAACTGAGGGTGAGCTTGACGCGAACGCTCACACCAGGATGCCTATCCACGGATCTGCCCCTCGCGTTCGGTGCCGGGCGCCGTGTCGATGCGGTAGCCGACGCCCGGCACGGTGGCGATGATCCAGGGTTCGCCGAGACGCTTGCGCAGAGCCGAGACGGTGATCCGCACGGCGTTGGTGAACGGGTCGGCGTTCTCGTCCCAGGCCCGCTCCAGCAGCTCCTCGGCGCTGACGACACCGCCTTCGGCGGCGACGAGGACTTCGAGTACGGCGAACTGCTTCCTGGTCAGCGCGACATAGCGGCCGTCGCGGTGGACCTCCCGGCGGAACGGATCAAGCCGCAGCCCCGCGATCTCCCGCACGGGAGGCCTGCTGTGCGCACGCCTGCGGTCGAGTGCCCTGAGCCTGAGGACGAGTTCTTGCAGTGCGAACGGCTTCGTGAGGTAGTCATCGGCGCCGAGTTCGAACCCGGTGGCCTTGTCGTCGAGGCGGTCGGCGGCGGTGAGCATGAGGATCGGCATGCCGCTGCCGGAGGCGACGATGCTCTTGGCGACCTCGTCACCGCTGGGCCCGGGAATGTCCCGGTCGAGGACGGCGATGTCGTACGTATTGATGCTCAGCAGCTCCAGCGCGGTGTCGCCGTCACCCGCGATGTCCGCCGCGATGGCTTCCAGGCGCAGGCCATCGCAGATGGCCTGCGCCATATAGGGCTCGTCTTCGACGATCAACACACGCATACTCCGAGGCTACGAGCCCGGACATATCCTCGTCGTATCGAAAACCGCATACGGGACAGCAACATGCCGCGGCCTTGACTGCAGGCATGCCCCTCAGGACCTTCGGCGGAAAGCCCCGAGCCGCGGACCGCCGTAACCGATCGACCCTCCTCGCGGCCCTTGCGATCGCCGGCACGGCGCAGGTCGGCGTTCTCGGCTGCCAGTCACCGGAATCCTCGATGTCCTCGGCCACCTCGCCCCCATCAAGCGCGCCGCCCCCTCGGGCGCGCCCTCTGCCGCGCCCGCACTGCCGGGCGAAGCTTCCTCCCGCCGGGGGCACGGTCCGCTCGGCGAGGCGGACGGCGCCGTCCCCGACGGGCCCCGGTCGTCGGACGGGAAGTCGTTCATCGTGGCTCTCCTGGCATGGGTGGTCGGGCCGCCTGTCCGTAGCCGTCCGTGCCTGCTGGTCCGTCGCCGCGCAGCGGGCTGAAGCCGACGTCCAGGTGCGGCCGGGGACCGGCCCGTCCTCCAGGTCGACCTGGCTCGAAAGCTGGACGGGAAACCCGTCACCGGGCACGTCACGAGCCTGTTCCCGGTGCCCAACGCAGCCAGTGCGTCGGCGAGTTCGAGGCGGAGGGCATCGACTACGACAGCGCCCGCCGCATCCGCGCTTCCCGGTGTCGCCGCCGAGTCCCTGCGGCGCCAAGACGGCGGTGTACGCGTACAAGCCGGCCTCCTGAGGCGCGGGCCGCGCCCGGCGGGCGAAGCCGCCGAGGCGGTGGCCCGGCCAGGGAGAGCGTCAACGGTGCGACTCGTGCGTAGCCGGTGTCGACCGGCCGGGCAGCCGGCGCCTCAGAGGTCATCTCGTTCAAGTTGATGAGCAGCCTGCGGGCGTGGAAAGCGAACCGAACACGGACAGCTGATCGTTCGGGATCGACCCATCGCCCGGGATGATCGAGGTGGCCCGGCGTGACCACCCCCGTCTGCGGTTCGGACTCGGCTCCATGACGGACCCCGACCTCGGCGATGGGGCGAAGGCGGAGGGCTATGGCGGCCACCCGATGAAGGTCCGCGTCCATCGTCGCCGGCACAGCCAGATGATTGCCTGGCTCAACGAGGCCGGCTTCACCGTCGACGAGCTGCCACCTCCAAGAGCGACACGACCACACACCGATCGGACTCGCCGACACACGAACCGAATTCACGCCTGACCAGCAGAAACCAGCCGATCGCTTTCGGAAAGCGGATGGCTTCTCACTGGCTGAGGCTGGTTGAGTGCGCCCGCGCCAGACCAGCGTTGCTTTACCGTCGCGGACCTCCCTGTCCGCCGGTGCTGGCCTCTGCCTGGTTCCGCACATCGGTTGTCCTGCCGTCGAGTCGCGGTGTTGGCCGTGGTCACCGTCCTGTGGCGGTCCGGACGGCGGGGTGCGGTCCGGCTTCCGGAATGCGGGGTTGTGGTTTGCCCGGCAGGAGACCCCAGGGTTTCCCCCGTAGTGGCGGTCGCCCGGGGGCGGCATTCTGCCTCGTATGCGATCAGGCCACGGCAGGAAACTGGAGGGAACGTGACGAAGGGGTCATGGAGCGTCAATCAGCCCGGCATGCGGAAGGCACTCAACAGTTATTTTCTACGGAAGAGCGGCGGGAACAATCGGTTCCGGATCACCTCGCCCTATCCGCTGTTCCCGGAGGCCGCGCAGCTCGACGAGCGGTTCGACAAGATCAAGTCCGAGGTGTCGGCGCTCGTCAGGGAGCGGAGTATCCGCCGGTACGGCGACGTCGACCCGGTGCGGGCGCCGGACGTCTCGGAAGCCTGGCGGATCTTCTACGCGTACGCGCTGGGCGAGGCCAATCCGGCGTCGCGAACACACTGCCCGACGCTCATCGACTTCGCGGAGCGCACGCCGACCGTCGTCAACGCGATGGTCGCGATTCTCGATCCGGGGGTGGCGCTGAAGGCGCATGAGGGCCCGTACGCGGGAATTCTCCGCTACCACCTGCCGCTGGTGGTGCCCAAGAACCGGCCGCCGACCATCCGGGTCGACAAGGATCTGCACACCTGGAAAGAGCGCGAGCCGATTCTGATCGACGACACCTTCGAGCACGAGGTCTACAACGAGAGCGACGGCCAGCGGGTGATCGTGATGGTCGACTTCCGGCGTCCGATGGGTTCGGTCGCGGACGGTCTGAACCGCTTCGCGCTGCGCATCAAGCGGAAATGGTCGGCGTATTACATCCAGCAGTCGAACGGTGACATCTGATCGCTGGGTGTACCGCGCGCAGACGGAACATACCGCCGCGCGAACCATCTACTGCCGTACCTACAGGGGGATCTGGATGCATGCTGTCAGCGGCGTAAAAACGCGGCTATCCGGCCGCCATCCCGCACGCCGAACGCCAACCGTACTCGTCACCGGTGGCTCCGGAGTCGTCGGCAGCGCCCTGCTGCCGAAGCTCGCCGGGCACCGAGTCATCTGTCTCACGCATGCGGCGGGGGTGGACCACCCCGACGTGAGCACCCTGCGCGGTGACATCCGCGCGCCGCGCCTCGGGCTGACCCACGCCGAGTACGAGGACTTGACGGCGGCCGTGGACGTTGTCGTACATGCCGCGGCCGCCACCAACTTCGGCGCCATGGCACAGCTGCGGGACACCAACATCGTGGGCACCGGCCGGATACTCGACCTCGCCGCCGAGGCCGGCGCCCGACTGATCCACATCAGCACCGCGTTCTTCGCGACCGGGGACGCCGCCAACTCCCCGGCCCTGGCCTACGCACAGTCCAAGGCAGACGCCGAGGACCTGGTGCGGACGGCCGGACTGCCGGCGACGATCGTGCGCCCCTCGATCGTGGTCGGGGACTCCCGCACCGGGCGCATCGCCCGGTACCAGGGCTTCCACAAGGCGCTGGGCGCGGTGATGCGGGGGCTGTTCCCGCTCGCCCCGCTCGACCCGGCGTGGCTGCTGGACTTCGTACCGCAGGACGTGGTGGCCGAGGCCGTGGTCGGCCTGCTCCACGAGGGAGGACGGACCGGCTGCGGGGAACTGTGGCTGACCGCCGGGACGCGAGCGCTGACCCTCGGCGAGACGGTCTCCGAAGTGGTCGCGCTGAGCGGGGAGTTGGGGCGGCCCGTGCCGCCGGTACGGTTCGTGGAGCCCGAGCTGTATGAACGGCTCATCCTGCCGGTGTTCCTCAAGGCCATGCCGACCCCGGCGCGGCTGGCGCTGGTCGGCCTGGTCGAGCAGCTGTCCGCGTACATGGCCGTCCGCCGCCCCTTCCTCAGCGATCTGCCGGAGCTGCCCGACCAGCGTCACACGCTCCGGCAGTCGATGCGGAGCTGGGCCGGGACAACGCGGCTGGTGCGCCGGCCCGTTGCGGTCCGCGCATGAGGCGCACGACGGGCACAGCTGGTACGGCGGACACGGCCGATACGACAGGGATGGCCGACACCGAAGACGCCGGCCGCGCCGCCGTCCTCGGCCAGCACCGCGCCCATGTCAACCGCGGCTTCGCACAGGTAGCGACCCTGCTGGGGCTGCCGATGGAAGTCCGCTCGACAGGGGCGCTGGTCCACGACGAGCACGGCCGTTCCTACCTTGACTGCGGCGGCTACGGCGTCTTCCTGCTCGGCCACCGACATCCGGATGTCGTTCGGGCCGTCGCCGCGCAGCTGGAGGTCCACCCGCTGCCGACCCGGGCGCTGCTCGAACCGACCCTCGTACGGGCAGCCCGAGCACTGACCGAGGTCGCACCGGCCGGACTGGAGTATGCGTTCTTCACCAACTCCGGCGCAGAAGCAGTGGAGTTGGCGCTCAAGCTGGCGCGGGTCAACGGGCGGCGCCGGGTCATCGCGGCCGAGGGCGGCTTCCACGGCAAGACTCTGGGCGCGGTCAGTGTGACCGGCCGCGCCCGCTACCGCACCGGGCTCGAACCGCTGCTGCCCGGCGTGCAGTTCGTCCCGTACGGCAACCTCGGCGCCCTCCGTTTCGAGCTGGCCCGTGACCCCGCCCCCGCCTGTGTGCTGCTCGAACCCGTACAGGCCGAGGGCGGGGTGCGGATTCCACCTGCCGGTCATCTCATGGGCGTACGCGCCCTGTGCGACGAGTTCGGCGCGCTGCTGATCGCCGATGAGATCCAGACGGGGCTGGGGCGGCTGGGTTCGTGGTGGGGATGTGACAACGAGGGGGTCCGCCCGGACATTCTCACCGCGGGGAAGATCCTCAGTGGTGGGGTGGTCCCGGTCGCCGCGACCCTGGCCACCGCCGAGACCTTCGAAGCCCTCAACCGCGACCCGCTGTTGCACTCCTCCACCTACGGCGGCAACCCCCTCGCGGCCGCCGCCGCGGCGACGACCATCGAGGTGCTGCGGCGGGACGGCCTGGTCGACCGCGCCCGGCACCTCGGCGACCGGCTGCTGCCACAGGTCCGCCAGGCGCTCGGCGCGGCGGGACCGGAGACCGTACGGGCGGTACGTGGGCGCGGACTGCTCATCGGGATCGAGTTCGCCACCGCCCGGCACGCCGGCACCTTCCTCGCCCGGATGCTGCGGGAGCGGGTGCTGACCTCCTACACGCTCAACTCCAGCACCGTCATCCGGCTCACCCCGCCGGCGATCCTCGCGCCCGACGAAGCCGACTGGCTGCTGGGGGCACTGCGGCGGACCGCGGCCACGCTCGCCTGACCCCGGACCGCCCTCTTCCACCGTTCCCCTTCCTGGAGTCCACGTGCACGACGTCCATGTCAACGGCCATGTCCCCGACACCACCACCGGCGCGGTCTTCCGCGCCCTCACCGACTTCGCCCGCTATCCGCAGTACACCGACGCCGTACACGCCGTATCCGTCGAGGTCGGCCCCGACGGCGAGCACCGCTCCTCGTGGTGCGTCGACTTCGCGGGCGGCATCCTCAAGTGGCGGGAGCGCGACCTGATCGACCCAGCCCGCCACCGCATCGACTTCGAACTGCTCGACGGCGATCTGCCGCGGTTCGAGGGCCGGTGGCGGCTGCGGGAGTACGGCACCGGGTGCAGCATCCTGTTCGACGCCTGCTTCGACCTCGGCGTGCCGGGTATGGCCGACGTCCTCGAACCGGTCGCCGCCCGTGCCCTGACGGACACCGTGATGGCCATTCTGCGCGGCGTCCTGGGGCCGCGCGCCACCCTGACGGACCGCTGCGGACGGCCCCTGGAAGTCCCCGGCGGCGGCCGTGGCTGACCGGGGGGCGACCGGGCTCACGGCCGCTTCGGCGGCCCTGCCCCGCACCCCGCTGAGCGTCGAGATCCGTGACAGTGCCGCCGACATCCCCGAGGAGGCGTGGCGCCACCTGGCGCCGCCCGGAGATCCGACCTACGGCCGGGCGTTCTTCCTCGCGATGGAGCGCGGCGGCCTGGGCCCGGACGCGTACGGCTATCTGCTGCTGCGCACCGGCGAACGGATCGCGGCGATCCTGCCCTACTGCGTGTTCGGCGCGCTGCCCCTGGAGGACATCGTGGGCAAGGAGGGGCGGCGGGCGCTGCGCCCCATCCGGTGGATCCTGCGCCGCCCGCCGCGGATCAAGGCGCTGATGTGTGGTCATCTCCTGAGTGCCGGGCGGGTGTTGCGTGCCGACGGCCCCAGTCCCGGCCCCGCGGCGGCGGGCCTGCTGATCGAGGCGGTCGGCGCGCTGGCCCGTCGGCACGGCGCGCGGTGGACGGTGCTCAAGGACTTCGTCCGGGCCGACCTGGACTGGCTGCGCCCCGAGCTGACCCGGCACGGATTCTTCTGCGCGCCGGGGCTGCCGGACGCGGTCCTGGAGGCGCGGGCCCCGACGTTCGACGGGCATGTCGCCACGCTGTCCGGGAACGCCCGGCACAGCATCCGGGCCAACCGGCGCAAGTTCGCCCGTCAGGCGGACACCAGCGTCGAGGTACGGGACCGGTTCGCCGATCTGGTCCCGGAGATGCTGCCGCTCTACCACGCGGTGCTCGACCGCGCGGAGACCCGGCTGGACGTGTGGACCGCGCAGTTCCTGACCGCGCTGTCCGAGGACCCCGGCATCGCCGCCAAGGCCGTACTGCTGCGGCAGCGGGACCAACTCGTCGGATTTCTGGTCTGCCTGATCGGGACGGGCGGGTCGGTGGCCCTGCGGATCGGCCTGGACTACGGCTGTGCCAACGACCTTCGGCTGTACCACGTCGCGCACTACCGGTGCATCGAGGAAGCACTCGCCGCCGGGTGCACCACCGTAAACCTCACCCAGACGACCTACACCCCCAAGCTCCGGATGGGCTGCCACCTGGTACCGCTGGAACACGCCGTCACCCACCGCAACCCGCTGCTGCGGACGGTGCTGCGGCGGTTCCTGCCACTGGCGCTCAACCGGTCCGGGCAGGAGGCATGATCGATGAACAGCCGGAGGGGCCGATGAGCGGCCAGCCGCAGACCGCCCTGCTCGGCATCGGCGGCTACCGGCCGGGCAGGGTGGTCACCAACGCCGAACTGGCCGGACGCGGGCATGTCACCGACGCCTGGATCCGCTCCCGGGTCGGCATCCATGAACGCAGGCGGGCCGGCGAGGAGGAGACCGTCGTGGTCATGGCGGCCGAGGCGGCGGGCAAGGCGCTCTCCACGGCGGGCCTGGCCCCCTCCCAGATCGACCTGGTGCTGCTGGCCACCTGCTCGATGCCCACCCCGATGCCCAATGGGGCAGCCGAGGTGGCGCACCTCCTGGGGGTGCGAGCCGCCGCACTCGACGTCAACTCCGCCTGTGCGGGCTTCTGTTACGCCCTCGCGGTCGCCGACGCGACAGTACGGGCCGGGACCGCGCAGGCGGTCGTGGTGATCGGCGCCGAACGGATGTCGGACTGGACCGACCCCGCCGACCGGGCCACCTCGGTCATCTTCGCGGACGGCGCCGGTGCGGCCATCGTCGGCCCGGCCCCGCGCCGCGGCATCTGGCCCGTGGTCTGGGGCAGCGACGGCAGCCGCAGCCATCTGATCCGGATACCGGCCGGCACCGGGACCATCGAGATGGCCGGGCCCGCGGTGTTCCGGTGGGCCG
Source organism: Streptomyces sp. UF-297 (assembly GCF_058245575.1). Lineage (NCBI taxonomy): Bacteria > Bacillati > Actinomycetota > Actinomycetes > Kitasatosporales > Streptomycetaceae > Streptomyces > Streptomyces sp. UF-297. The sequence goes on from NZ_JBSIBZ010000074.1 coordinate 39,393, forward strand.
TCACCGAACTCGAAGGCGTGGCACGGGAAGCCTGCGCCCGCGCCGGAGTCACCCCGAACGAACTCGCGGGATTCGTACCGCACCAGGCCAACGCCCGCATCGTGGACACCGTGGCCGCCCGGCTCGGCATACCGGCGCAGCGGGTCGCCCGCGACATCGTACGGACGGGCAACACCTCGGCGGCGTCCGTCCCGCTCGCCCTGCTCGACATGGTCGAACGCGACCTGCTGCGCCGCGGCGATCCGGTGCTGCTGCTCGGCTTCGGCGCCGGACTCACCTTCGCCGCGCAGGTGGTGAGCTGCCCCTGACGCGGTCCCGAAACAACCGGCCCCCGAACACCCTCACCTGCACCACGAGCGCCCAGGCCTACTTCGGCGTCCGCGCAGACATCACCACCCATCGGTCCCGCATCCGCGCAACCGACATCGCGCCCGGTCACCCTCGGTGGTTGTTCGCAAGCCCCTGATCTTGGTCCTCGTTGATCGTTGGGCCCGCACCAGCCCGTATCGGCATCGCCGAGTGGCGTGGAGTGGGAAGCTGGGCCCCCGGATTCCTCAGTCGCGTCCGAGAACGGCGGCCGCCGCGGGCGCGCGGAGAGAGGCTCCCCCTCGCCATCTCCTCGCGCGATACGTCCTCCGCGGCACCGGGGTGCGGGCGTACCCCGTCTCGAACCTGCCGCGAGAACGAACTGGAGCCGCGTCGGACGGCGGTGCGGCTCCAGCGGCCTGCAAGGCGGAAGCCGGCCCGGGTCCGGGGATCGACGGATCACAGACAACTGCCGGGCACTTCACGGTGTGCCGACCCGCGTCCTCGGGCAGAGGACAGAACGGACACCGACACGATCGGAATGGGGGCTGACCTGGAACTCCACTGACGATTAAGGCTGTTGCCCAGAGGGTGGTCCGGGGCGCGTGTTTGCGATCCCGGTGCCGATCTCGCGGGTTGGATAGTGCTCCGGCATGTCTGCCGATGCCCCGGATGACGACGACGATTTCGGTGCCGATGAGGACGACGAGCTCCCGCGCCTGATCGACTGTGATGAGTGCGGGAAGGTGATGGCGCCGGGCCTGTTCGACGGGGACGATCCGCTGATGACGGTGCTGCCGGACTCCTCGGCGATCTATTGAGAACCCGAAGAATGACGGCAAGCGGATGGCCACGCTCTGCTCGCCGGAGTGCCGGCCTCCTCCCCCAGCGAGACCGCCCCGCTCGGCGAGCGCGTCCACCAGGGTGCGCGCCTGCACCCCGCAGCGCATGATCAACGAGAGCTTTCAACCTAGCCGCATGTAGCTGCAGTTGACCATCACCAGCCGAAGGCCGGACAGACAGCTGACCCAGGCAGATGTGGTGGAGACCGCTGGCCCTCGTCGCTCGGCTTGCTTCGAGGGCCAGGGGCGCGGCCCCCCGCTGGTCGTCACCGGGGCCGATCGCCAGTCAGCGCGGGCGCAGCGGGCGGACGGTGTCTCATGTCCCACACGCGCGTCTTACGCGGAGCTGTCCCAGCAGGTCAGCCAGTGGGATGACCCACGAGTGACTCGTCTTGACGCCATCCCTGGCAACTGACGTTGGCTGGCACGCACTCTCGATGTGCAGCTAGGAGGTGGCCCGCGCTGCCTCCACCACTACGGGAGGACAACAACCATGCTGATGACGAAGGGCAAGGCCATCACTGGCTCGGCCGCTCTTGTGCTGGCAGGCGTCCTGGGCGCTACGGTTCCGGCGCAGGCTGCTTCTGCGCCCGTCGCCGCCGGCGGTACGGCACCCGCGTGCATCGATCGCAGTGGTGTCAGCAACATCCCTGACGGGGGCATCCACGGCTACGTGTACAACTACTGCGACAAGCCGATGCGCGTGAAGGTCGTCGTTCACTCTTGGCGGGACACCTCCTGCCAGACCATCCCGGTCAACAAGGGCAAGTACTTCCACACCGTTGGCGGGCGTTACGACCGAACCGCGGTCTGCTGAGCCCAGCACGGGGCACAGAGGGCCCTGGCGATCACCACCAGGACCCTCTGCCGTTCGAAGGGCCGGCCAGCGACGCCAAACGGGACCGCTGTCACCGATCATGCATGTGACCTGCACAAAGAGATGTGAAACAGCTTCTGATCTTGACTCTGTCGGGGATCTTGGAGTTTCCCGGTGCGGCAGCGTGATCAGCGGGCACGCTCGGGCGGTTCCGCAGGCCGATGTGGTTGCCGAGGTGTTCGTTGTCTCTCTGTCTCCGTTCTGGTGACCAAGTTCCGGCTCTGACCGTGCAGATCGCACGGGCGAGCAACCCGAACAGCACGACAGCGATGTGGGTGAGAGACCGGCCGGACGGGCTGTGGGACGACCAGGACTTCGCCTACTGGTACCCGCGCGACGGGCGGCCGGGGCTCCGATGCACTGCTGCCATCCCACAGCCCGCGCAGCCCCCAACTGGTGACCGCGTCCGCCTCCCACTGGCGGGACACGGCCCGAACTGGTCGATGTCGGCGAAATCCAGCCGACGACCACACTGCACAACGGTGCCCCCGCGTTCGGCGAGGCACCGGAGCAGGTCGTGAACAAAGCCGCGTCCTGTCCATGAAGCGGGGAAGTTGGCTTGCAGAGGGCTTCTGCCCCACTGCGGCATCGTGTTCGGGTGGCCGGTGGTGAGTGACGGGGGAGAACAACGATGGGGCGTCGTGAGAAGGAGCTGGATCCGGCGGGGGGACCGGTGCAGCGATTCGCGGTCGAGTTGCGCAGGTTGCGGCAAGAGGCGGGGGCGCCGACGTATCGGGTGATGGCGCAGCAGTCGGGATATTCGGCGGCCTCGTTGGCGACTGCGGTGGGAGGGGAGAAACTGCCGACCCTTGCGGTGGCGCTGGCGTACGTGACCGCGTGTGGCGGCAACATTGAAGTGTGGGAGCGGCGCTGGCATCAGGCCCGCGAGGCGCAGACCATCCAGCCCGCAGTCGGCGATGAGGAGTCGGCGGAGGCACCGTACCGGGGCCTGGCCCGCTACGAGCCCGGAGACAGCGCCCGGTTCTTCGGCCGCGCCCAGCTGACCGGCGACCTCTTCGCGCTGACCCACGCACATCGCTGCGTGATGGTGTTCGGTCCCTCGGGCAGCGGGAAGTCCTCCCTGCTGCGAGCCGGCCTCATCCCCCGGTTACAGAACGCCGTGGACGCGGGCCTGCGTCCGGCGGCCATCCGGGTCTTCACGCCCGGCCCTCGGCCGATGCACGATCACGAGAAGCTGTTCGCCCCGGCCGCGGCGCCGGGGGAGACCTGGCTGATGGTGGATCAGTTCGAGGAACTGTTCACCCTGTGCACCGATCCCCACCAACGGGCCCGTTTCTTGGAGCTCCTGGCGACCGTCCGGGAGCCGGACAGCTCGCTGCGAGCGGTGCTGGGCGTGCGGGCGGACTTCCTCGCCCGCTGTCTGGCCCACCCTGTCCTGGCCGCGGCGGCCCAGGAAGCCAGCCTGCTCATTGGACCCATGGCACCGGCCGAACTACGCGAGGCGATCGTCAAGCCGGCCACTGCCCAGGGCCTGATCGTGGAGAGGGCGCTGACGGCCCGTCTGATCGAGGAGACGGGCTCGGAGCCCGGGGGATTGCCGCTGCTGTCGCATGCCCTGCTGGAAACCTGGCGCCGACGCCACGGCCGCACGCTGTCCATGGAGGCGTACGAGGCGGCCGGCGCATTCCATGGCGCGATTGCCCGGACCGCCGAGGACATCTACGCCCGGCTCGATGAGGAGCAGGCTGTGCTCGCTCGCCGCATCCTGCTGCGTGTGATCACTCCCGGTGAGGGCGCCCCCGACACCCGCAGGCCGACCAGCCGCGCCGAACTCGACTTCGGCAACCCCTCCGACACCGAGCTGGTGCTCGAACGCCTGGCCCAGGCCCGCCTGATCACTCTCGACGACAGCATCGTCGATCTCGCCCACGAAGCACTCATCACTTCCTGGCCCCGGCTGCGCGCCTGGATCGAAGAGGACCGCGAACGCCTGCGCGCCCACCGGCGGCTCACCGAGGCCGCCCAGATCTGGCAGGAGCTCGACCACGATCCCGGCGCCCTGTACCGCGGCACCCGTCTGGCCACCACTGACGAATACTTTCCTCACAGCCACCACGATGACCTCACCAGTCTGGAGCGTGACTTTCTTACCGCCAGCACCGCCACCCGCGACCAGGAACACCGCACGGCCGCCCGCGCCACCCGACGGCTGCGCCGGTTCACCGTGGCCCTGTCCGTGCTGCTCGCCTTCGCCTTGACGGCAGGGGTGTTCGCCTGGCAGCAGAGCCGACGCAGTGACCAGCAACGCGACCGGGCAGTGGCCGCGCAGCAGGTGGCCCTGTCGCGACAGCTCGCCGCGCAGTCCGCCTCCCTCCTCGGCAGCGACCCCGACCTGGCTTCCCTGCTGGCGGTCCAGGCACATCGGACCAGTCACACGACAGAGGCCGCCACCAGTCTCTACGCCGCTGCCGACCTCCCACTCAAGTACCGCATGGGCAACACCGGCGATGTCACGTCGGTGGCGTTCAGTCCGGGCGGGCGCACCCTGGCCAGTGGCGACGAGGGCCGGACGGTGCGGTTGTGGGATGTGGCCACCGGCAAGACGCGTACCGTCCTCACCGGCCATGGCAGCAGTGTTACCTCGGTGGCATTCAGCCCCGACGGGCGCACCCTGGCCACCGGCAGTTACGACGAGTCGGTGCGGTTGTGGGACGTAGCCACCGGCAAGACGCGTACCGTCCTCACCGGCCATGGCAGCAGTGTTACCTCGGTGGCGTTCAGCCCCGACGGGCGCACCCTGGCCACCGGCAGCATCGATCGGTCGGTGCGCCTGTGGGACGTGTCCACCGGCACTATGCGCGCCGCTCTCACCGGCCACGACAACAGCGTCACTTCGGTGGCGTTCGGCCCGGACGGGCGAAGCCTCGTGAGCGGCAGCGACGACCAGTCGGTGCGACTGTGGGACGTGGCAAGCGGCAAAGCCCGCACCACGTTGACCGGCCACGGCAACAGCGTGACCTCGGTGATGTTCAGTCCGGACGGGGAGACCGTAGCCACCGGCAGTTACGAAGAGTCGGTGCGACTGTGGGACGTAGCCACCGGCAAGACGCGTACCGTCCTCACCGGCCATGGCAGCAGTGTTACCTCGGTGGCGTTCAGCCCCGACGGGCGCACCCTGGCCACCGGCAGCACCGATCAGTCGGTGCGACTGTGGGACGTAGCCACCGGCAAAACCCGCACCGCTCTCACCGGCCACAGTCGCCCCGTCACCTCAGTGGCATTCAGCCCCGACGGAAACACCCTGGCCACCGGCAGCACCGACCGGTCAGTGCGGCTGTGGGACGTGGCCACCGGCAAGACGCGTACCACCCTCACCGGCCACGACAACAGCGTGACCTCAGTGGCATTCAGCCCCGACGGGCGCACCCTGGCCACCGGCAGCACCGATCAGTCGGTGCAATTGTGGGACGTGGCAAGCGGCAGGGCCCGTCGCGCTCTCACCGGCCACCGGAAACCCGTGACCTCGGTGGCGTTCAGTTCGGACGGGCGCACCCTGGCCAGCGGCGACGAGGACCGGGCGGTGCGGTTGTGGGACGTGGCGAGCGGTGAGACGCGCACTACGCTCGCCGGAGCCGGCTCTGCCGTGGTGTTCAGTCCGGACGGGCTCACCCTGGCCACCAGCAGCCTCGACAACGGGTCGGTGGAGTTGTGGGACGTCGCCACCGGCAAAACCCGCACCACCCTCACCGGCCACAGCCGTCCCGTCACCTCAGTGGCATTCAGCCCCGACGGAAACACCCTGGCCACCGGCAGCACCGACCGGTCAGTGCGGCTGTGGAATGTTGCTCTGCCCACGCTGGCCGAGTCCGTCGACAAGATCTGCCGTGCCGTCCACCGGGACCTCACCAGCCAGGAACGCTCGACGTACCTGCCGGGACAATCCCCCGCCCCGGTCTGCCCATCCTGACTCCGCTCACGTGCCGCACGGCCCCGTGTCGGTTGTCAATGTTGGGGCAAGTTCCAGTTTCGGCCCTGATGAAAAGGGGTGGCGTATTGCAACCGAATACTTTCCTGGTTGCCTGAAGAGGAATGCCATCTTGTTCGCCGGAGTGATGCGCACGCCAAATCTCATAGCATCTAAGTGGGTGTTCTGCGACGGTTCGTGGATGCTGGTGATCATGGGCGGTGATCGCGGAGACCTGGGCAGACCTCACCCTCACGGTGGACATGCAGGCCCCTGCGGCGTCGGATATTTGTCAGACCTCCGGTGGGCGGCCGGTTTTGCCCTATCGCTCTCTGTAGCTGATCGGCTTCGCTTGGCACGCACGCTCCGGCGAGTGGACGGAGCGCAGTCGCCGACTTCAGGGGGTACTCGTGACCAGCAAGGAAGAAGAGTCGAGCGGGCAGCCTGTTGCCGTCCGGGCAGCCGACGCGATCGCCTTCATCCAGACCACTGAGGGATGGCTCAATGAAGTGACCAGTGTTCTTCAGCGGATGCGGGTGCTGTCGATCCAGTCGGCGAACGGCACGTACAGCGAGGAGGACCGCTCGGCGATCCAGATCGAGGTCGACCAGCTGACCGACGAGATCGCACGTGTCGCCGACCAGGCCGACTTCAACCGGATGAGGACGCTGCGCGTGCACGTGGGGGCGAACACCAATGAGGCGCTGGCGGTGAACATCTTCGCTGCCAATGTCCAACACCTCTTCGCCGGTGAGGCCGCCGAACCTGCCGATCAGGGCGCAGCTACCCCGACCAATCAGCAGGGCGGTGCCGGAGCTCAGGGCGGGGCTGCCGTGGCGGGTCCGGTGAACGTCATGACGGCGATCGACGCCCACTCGTCCATCGCGAAGATCGACGTCGCGATCAGGTCCGTCACAGACCAGCGGTCGAATCTGGGGGCGTTCCAGAACCGTCTCGAGTCCGCAATCCGCCGCAGCTGCGCAGGATCCGCCACGGACGCCGCCGACAAGCTGCTGGAGGCCATCGGCGCCGAGGCCCAGCGGGTGGCGGACAAGTCCGCAGGGCAGGCATCGGCGGAGTTGGTGGAACTCGCCCGCGCCTACACCCGCGTGATTGAACCCGCGGCCCTCAACAGCCTCGGTAACTTCTGGCAGGCACTGGGCGACAAACCCCGCTCGGTCAATGCCGAGTCCGCCGCGGGGCCGGCTGCACCGGCGAGCAGGAACATGATCACCGGCACGTCGCAGGCGGACGTCGCCGTGCTCGTTGTGCCGGCCGATAAAGGGGGCCTCGAAGGCGCCTTGTCCCGCACCTCACAGACGCAACTGTCTGCCGCTGATGCCCGCGACAGGCTGCTGGACGCCATCGGCCGGAAAGCCCAGCTCGTCGCCGAATCCCCAGGACAGACAGCCACCGCGCTCACAGAACTCGCCCGCGCCTACGCCCTGGTGGCCCCCAAAACCGCAGCGATCGCCGTGCCTGCCGTCCACGCTCGCGCCGGGGAAGGGCGCCACAGCATCAGCCTCGTGGCTCACGTCCCCACCAATGGGTTCTACGTCGTGCCTGTCGACCCGGATCTCGTCAACAAGGACCAGGACATGAGCTTCAGCCCGATCGCGGGGACGATGAAGCCCGTCGAGGGCTTCTTCGATGTCAGGAGCCAGCCGCCGACGACCGAGACACGGTCCTGACCCTGCCGTACACCGGCGGTCCCGCCAGGTAGGCCCCCGGGGGGACCGCCGGATCCTCATCATCCGGGCGCACAGGGGCCTCGGCAGACCGAAGCAAGATCGCCAACAGCATCGTTCGTGCTGAGCAGACTCAGGGCTGTGTCGGTGCTCAGCCCGACCCGGTCCCTGGCGAGGACGGCGTCGGCCGGGACAGGGTGAACAGGCCAGGTTCGGGCTCGGTGAGGATGTCTCGGTCGACCAGGCGTTTCAGTTTGGCTCGGACGCTCTCGGTGTGCCGTGGTTCGGTGCCGATGCCGAGCATCTCGCAGACCTCTTTCGCGCGGAGCCCGTGCCCGGCCTGTTCGAAGGCGGAGAGGACCTCGCGGTAGCCGGGCGGCAGCGGCTCGGGCGGCTCGATGCCGTCCTCGGCGGCCAGTTCCAGCATTGTCGCGCGGGTGATGTCCAGGCGTTCCAGGGTGCGTTCGGTGGCGGCGAGCTACTCAGTGAGGAGGGCTGTCTGCTCACGCAGCTGTGCGGCTGTCTCGCGGACCAGCTGCTGCCGGGCCTCGATCTTGCCCAGGAGTTCCTTCATCCGCGCTTCCGCTGGGAAGAGGTGGAGGGGGCCCGGCGGGTGGGTCGCGCCAGGTCGGAGTGGTGGTGCGGGTGAGACGGCGGAGCATGACGTCGGTCATGGACCAGTGGATCCAGGCCACCGCGCTGGCCGTTCTGGTCTCGTAGTCACGCACGAGGCGTCTGTGCAGCATGAGGGTGCCGAGAGTCTGCTCGACCACCCACCGCTTGGGCTGCGGAGTGAACCCGCGTGTCCCGGGCTCGCGTTGGACGATCTCGACGTCGATGCCGAGGCGGGCACCATGCTCCACGACGGCCTCCTTGAACCCGGCGTCCACCCACGCCTTCGTCACCGTCGGCGCGGTCGCAGTGACCTTGTCCAGCAAGGCGATGCCGATGGAGTTGTCGTGCACGCTCGCCGCGACCACGAACACGGCGATGACCAGGCCGATGACGTCGGTGGCGATGCCTCTTTTCCGCCCTGTGCTTTTTTGCCCGGATCCAGTCCGGGCGTCTCCTTCGGCGCGTTGACCGAGGCCCGCACGGTCTGCGAGTCCTCACCACGGCAGTGGGGTCCCCCGGTAGGAGCCGGCCCTGCTGCTTCCCTGAAGATCGCTCCCGAGCGGCAGGGGCGCACCCGTCCCACGGACGTCCGCAGATGCCACACCGGCCATCACTCCGGAGCCTTCTGAGCCTGGTCACAGGGCAGTCCGGCGTACCGGCCGGAACATCTCGGCGGGATCGGCCCCTAGGGGAACCTCCCGGCGCCTTGCGACCGCACGCACCAGACTGCGCGTGCTGATCCGGCCGGAGTTCAGACACAAGCTCTCGCCTTGTGGTTTATCCTCCGGCTTCGAACGTGCTTCACACGTGAGTGGGGTTTGCCCAGATCAGGGCACGTGGGAACGGCCTTCCGCTGATGCTGTGCTCCGTCACAGATACACCGTTCAGCAGGAAGGCCGTGAGGATGAGTCTGTCGTGCGTGGGTGTCCCGCAGGACGCCATCGGGCAACTGTCATGCTTCCGGGCGGACTTCTACGACTCCTTGACCGGTCGCGCGGATGCGCTGTTCGAGCTGACGGACGCCCTGCTGTGCACGGACGGGCCGGTGAAGACACTGGTCGGACTGGCTCTCGCGCCCGAACACCGGCGCGGGCACGGCGCGTTGTACGGCGGTCTCAACCGGGGCCGTGTCGAGGTCGCCCGGCTGCGGCGGGTGCTGGCCTCGGTGCCGCTGCCGCGGGCGGCCGTCTGGTCCTGGCCGTGGACGTCTCGCCGTGGCTGCGGCCCGACGCTGCCACCAGCGACGCCCGCTCGTTCTGTCACACCTACGGCCGGGGCGAGAACAAGCACCTGATGATTCCGGGCTGGCCCTGCTCGTGGATCGTCGCGCTGGAGACGGGCCGTTCCTCGTGGGCCGCGCCCCTGGACGCCGTACGGCTGAGGCCGGGCGATGACCTCGCCGCCGTGACCGCCGCCCAGGTGCGGGACCTGGTCGAGCGCCTGATCACGGCGGGTCAGTGGAACGAGGGTGACCCGCCCATCTGGATCGTGCTTGACGCCGGCTACGACGTGATGCGTCTGGCCTGGCTGCTGTCCGACCTGCCCGTCGAACTCCTCGGGCGCCTGCGCTCGGACCGGGTCATGCGCCGCCCGGCACCCTCCCGCGAGGAGTACTACCGGGCCCATCCCCGCGGTGGTCACCCGCCCCGGCACGGCGGCGAGTTCATCTTCAAGGACGCCAGGACCTGGGGCGCCCCCGACGCGGAGACGAAGACCGTCACCACCCGCTACGGCACCGCCCACGCCCAGAGCTGGGACCGGCTCCACCCCGAACTGCAACAGCGGGCCGCCTGGCGGGACCACCCCGGCAGGCTCCCCGTCATCGAGGGCACCGTGATCCGCCTCCAGGTCGACCACCTGCCCAGCGGCAGCAACCCCAAGCCCCTGTGGCTGTGGTGGTCACGGCCCACAGCCACCCCTGCGGAGACGGACCTGGCCTGGCAGGCGTTCCTCAGAAGATTCGACATCGAGCACTTCTTCAGAATGATCAAGCAGACCCTGGGCTGGACCGCCCCGAAACTGCGCGCCCCCGAAGCCGCGGACAACTGGACCTGGCTGATCGTCGCCGCCTACACCCAACTCCGCCTCGCCCGTCCCCTGGCCATTGACCTGCGACGTCCCTGGGAACGGCCCGTCCCCTCGAACAGGCTCACGCCCGCCCGGGTCCGGCGCGGGTTCCGACACCTGCGTGCCAAGATCTCAACCCCAGCCGGAGTGCCGAAACCCTCCAGGCCCGGCCCCGGACGCCCACCCGGCTCGAAGAACCGCCGCCCCGCCGAACGCTACGACGTCGGCCTGCTCCTGGTCACCGGCGAACTCCACCGCCGCCCCACCCACCACAAGACTGGCACCAAACCACGCCGCACTGGATAAACCGCAAGCTCGCTAACGGATGACGTACTCCCCGCCCACGGTACGGGTCCGGCAACCTGACCAGCCGCTCCGTCAGCGACATGCCCGCCACCCGGTGCGGCGGCAGGGGCTCGACGAGACACGGCATGGCAGGCTGACGGCACACCGAAGCTCCGTTGCAGGCAGACGACTTGGGAAGGTCATCGGCATCAACAGGGTTTCGTTGCATCAGGTACGGCCGCCCCGCCGTGCGAGGCTACGAGATCACGCAACTCCGCAACGGTCCTGCGCCGGGACCTGCCATGCTGAGCAGGTTCGATTCGATCCTCACACCTTGGAGGCTTTGATGCGTGCAGGCGTCGTTGTCGCCGCGCAGCCCGGTGTGGAGGACCTCGCCGTGCGGGCCGAGGAGTTGGGCCTGCACAGCTTCTGGGTCAACGACACCCCAATGGTCCACGGCGACCCCTTCGTCGCCTTGAGCCTGTGTGCGAAGGCCACCAGCCGCATCAGGCTCGGCATCGGCGTGACCTCACCGGCGCTGCGCTCGGCCCCGGCCGCCGCGAGCGGGCTCGCCAGCCTCAACGCCCTGGCACCGGGCCGGATCATCTGCGGAGTCGGCACCGGAAACACCGCCCGGCGCACCCTGGGCATGCGGCCGACCACGGCGGCCAGGCTGGAGAACTTCACCGCCGCACTGCAGGACCTGTGCGCCGGACGCTCGACCGAGTACCGGGAAGGCAATCGGGTCCGCGACATCCGGTTCCTGCACGCCGGGGCACACGTGAACACCACCGACCCGATCGAGTTCGCCGTGGCCGCGCTGCTCGGACCCAAAGCCGCCGCCGTCGCCGGCCGCCTCGGCACCGGCCTCATCTCCTTCGGCCTGCTGGACCCCACCGCCTGGCACGCGCTGCACCACACCCGCCGCCACGCCGCCCAGGGCACACCCCCCGACCCCGACTCCCCCACAGAATCCCGAGCGGACTCCTACCTGGTCACCTCGCTGCACCTACTCGACGAGGGCGAGGACGAGGACCCCCACGGCGTCGCGGCCCGGGACGCGACGGGCCACCTCGTCCTGTCGCTGCTGGCCTTCGCCGCCGACACACCCGCCTTCGCCGAGCAACTCGGCCCCGAGGAACGCGAGGCGGTGCGGCGGCTCCTCGACCGGCGCGGCACTACCGCCACCGCGCCGGACCGGCACACCAAGCTCTACCCCAACTACCTCGGACGCATCGCACCGCAGGACCGGGACCTGGTTCTGCCCTCGCTGATGAACACCCTGGCCCTGGTCGGCACCCGCGACGACCTCCTCGCCCGCATCACCACCCTGGAACAGGCCGGCGTCGACGAACTCCTCATCCAGCCGGTGATCGACCCGCCCACCGAGATGGCCCTGCTCGCGACACTCCTCACCTGCGACCCGCCTGCCGCACGTCCTTGACCTGCACACCTACAAGATCATCAAGACTTTGCCATCGCTCTGCCGAGCGTGCCCACGACGATGCTGTTCGACGGCATGGTGTTTCCCATCAGCCAGCCGGTCACCTCACCGGACGCTACGGCCCCTCGCGTTGCCCTCATGTGCGAAGCACGTTACCCATCAACGGCGAGCAACAGCACGGGTCCAGATCACCGGCTGCGGATTGACATCAGATATCCCACATGCCTCTCGCGGTGCCGTCGGCTGTACTGTCTCAACGGACTGCGTGGTGAGGGAGACAGATTTTGCGAGTGGATTTCCGGGTGGGCGACATCATCAGGATTTCCTGCCCCCTTACCTCTGCGCGCGTCACGGGGAAGTCGCGGGAGCACGTGACGGTCGAGTGGCCCTGGTGGTCGGTGGATCCGCACTGCGACTGGATCGAGTGGAACGGAGAGGTGGCTCTCGTTGGTGATCCGGCTTCGCACGGGTGGGAGCGCGAACTGTTCCGCACCGATCCGGCAGCCGAGCGGTTGACCATCGGCGCTACCTGCCGCGTCGGCATCCCGCCCACCCTCGTACACGTAGTCTCCGTCGATCATTTCGATCCGCCGCGGGAGACGGGGCGTCTTCCCCGTCCCCGCCGACATGTGGCGGTTCTCCGCACCGGCCAGTCGCTCGATGTCGAGTCGGAGGAGCAGGGCAACGAAATTGACCCGGACGACGACATCCCGATCAGTTTCGATCTGGTATTCCGCCCCTACGCCTGTCTTGTCGCCGGAGACGAGGTGGCCGATGCCGCGGGACGTGCGTGGCGCTTCGATGCCCCGTGGAACTGGCACCCCTTCGACGGCTGCCAACCTCACGAGCCCGTTTGGCCTCTGACCCTGCTGACCCGAGGAGGCCACCCAGACGAGGCAGCGGCAGCTGCCGTCACAGACGCTACGCAGAACGGCTCGCACCAGAAGGAGATCGCCCGCTGGGGCGAACTGGCACAGGCCAGTCCCGCTGGTGCTTCCGGCAGGTAGTGCGGCCGCCTGTGGAACCGTACGGCACTCGTCGTCCGAGTTGACTTGCGGCGCGTTGGGTCGCGCAGCAGGCACAAGCCACGGATGGTTTCGTTCACGAGATCCGACAGCGGATATTCGGTTCTCCGGGGCCAGGTCGACGTTCATGAGGACCGACAGCACCCGGCCACAGCGGCACCGCCGCCGGGCAGGGTGGGCGTTCCTCGACAGCTGTGGGCCCTTTGCCGATGGAACTGGCAAAGGG